>JANMJR010000186.1:0-11791 GCA_031371465.1 Pseudomonadota bacterium | reverse complement strand
CATCCCCGCCTTCACGAGATATTATTTCCGCGAGTTCTTCAATCGGTTGCCATTACCCGGCGTGCTGGTATTCGACAACTACCACGAAATTCCCGGCGATTCGGCGTTACACGCCGTGCTGGAGCAAGCGGCGCAGGAGTTACCGGACGGCGCATCGCTCATCGTCATCAGCCGGGAAGATCCGCCCGCCGCGTTTGCGCGTATTGACGCGCTGGACCGCCTGGCGCGTATCGAGTGGAACGATCTCAAACTTACATTGGAAGAAGCCACCGCCATTGCCGCGGAACGCTTCCAACTCGATGCGCCCAAGTTGCAATCGCTGCACGAGATGTCCCAGGGCTGGGCAGCGGGGCTGACACTGGCGCTCGAACGCATGAAACGCTCGGACGGCGAACTGCGCCAAATTCAAGGTGAAGCGCTGGAGTCGGTGTTCAACTACTTTGCCGGACAGATATTCAACACTGCCGAACTTGCTGTGCGCGAATTTTTGATGCGCACCTCATTGCTGCAACGCATGACCGCAGAAATGGCTGCTGAGTTCAGCCGCAATGCAAACGCCGCGAATCTGCTGGAATATTTCTACCGCCGCAGGCTATTCACCGACCGCCGCGGCGAGCCGCCGTACAGCTATCAGTACCACGACTTGTTTCGCGCCTTTCTGCTTGACCAGCTTCGGCAAGCGCACGGAGCTCAGGGGATGGATGCGCTACGCCAACGGGCAGGCCAAATCCTCGAACAAACCCAGCGCTACGACGAGGCGTTTACGCTATACCTGGCGGCCACCGATTGGCAGTCAGCGATTCAACTCACACTTGCCCAAGCGCCAACGCTGCTGGCGCAAGGTCGCGGTGAAACCTTGCGTGAATGGATCAAGGCGCTGCCGGAGGAAATCGCCGCGCAAGATGCCTGGCTGAGTTACTGGTACGGTATCTCGCTGTTGGCGGGCGCACCCGACGAAGCCAGGCAACCGCTCGAGCAAGCTTATTGGCAGTTGCAGAAAGAGGGCGATGCCTCGGGACAAGTCGCTTGCTGCTCTGCGATTGTGATGGCTTATCTTGCCGACTTGGCGGATTTCCGGCCAATAGGTCAATGGATAGATCGACTCGATCTTTTGCTCCAGGTGAATCCAAACTTTCAGTCCCCCGTCGCGGAGTTACAAGTTAATGCCGCGCTTGCCTACTATGCCCACCTATGCAGGCCTCGCGCTGACTTCTACGAACCTGCTATCAAACGCGGTCTACAATTGCTTGCGTCAGACTTGCCGGTCGACGACAAGATGGTTCCGGCCTGTTTTATCTTAGCTGCGTTGCGCGAAGCTGGCCGGATCACCGAGTGCGACCAGATAGTCGCGTCTGTTCAACCCTTTCTGCAACCGTCCACCGTCAGCCCTGGCAACATAGCTTATTATTGGCAGATTCTCGCCTGGTTGGCCACGTCTCGTGGCGACAGAAGTGCAGCTATTGCGGCCAGTAATCTTGCGGAGCAAACCTGCATCGATCACGCCATCATGGGGCCCGCTCGTCATGTCTATACGCACATGATTCGGGCGGCCATTGCAGTCCAAGCGCGCAATCTGAACGCTGCTGAATCCCATATCAACAAAATGGAATCCTTCTTGAATCCCAATCGTTGGCTTGAACGCGGCTGGGCAAGCTGGATTCGCAGTATCGTCGCTGCGATGCGTGACGATTGGTCGGGTGCGATCGAATTCGCGCGGGGCGAACTGGCTATTTTGTTACAAGGCGGCGCTGGATTTCAACTCTATTACGCGTACCTGCATCTGGCGGGTGGACTAATCGGGGCACGACGGTTTGCTGAGGCGGCGGAGGCGATCGACCAAGCGCGCGCGATTCTCCTCGATACGACCGAGTTTCGCAACTTGTCCGACGTAGACTTCATGTCAGCCTGGTTGGCCATGCAACAGGGTGACATGGATCGCTTCGATCAATACGCACACGATGCACTGGCACTACTCAAGCGAACGGAAGTGCACGCCTGCTTGTGGTACATGGACCAGCGCATCCTGCCCGCGGTGCTCGCGCGAGCGCTGGAACGCGGCATCGAGACGCAGCAGGTGCGCGAGTTGATTCGGCAACTTGCGCTGCAACCGCCGCCTAATGCCGGGTCGCCTTGGCCTTGGTCCATCAAGATGAACTTGCTGGGCCGTTTCGAAGTGTTGCGCGATGACGCACCGCTCGAATCCTCGCGCAAACCGGCAAAGAAACCATTGGCTTTGCTGAAGGCGCTTGCTTGCGCCGGCGGCAACGCCGTTCCGGTGGCGCAGTTATTGGATTGGCTGTGGCCGGACAGCGAAGCGGACGCCGCGCAGAAAGCGCTCGATGTGGCGCTGCATCGATTGCGTGGACTGCTAGTAGGCGCGAATGATGTCGTAAGGCTGGTCGACGGCCGTCTAAGCCTGGATCGCACGCGGGTTTGGGTCGATGCTTGGACGTTCGAATCCCTGTCACGCGAATGTGGAGAATCGGCTACACGTGCGGCAGAGCTTTACCGAGGCGGGCTGCTGCCGGAGGATTCGGACGCTGTTTGGGCAGTCTCGTACCGCGAAAAGCTACTCGACAATTTCAATCGGCTCATCTGCCGCCAAGCGACTGAGCTGGAATCGCAGCAACGCTTCACCGAGGCGCTGACGTGGTACACGCGCGGCCTGGAGGCGGACGACTTGGTCGAAGCGATGTATCAAGGCATGATGCGCTGTCACTTAGCGCTGGGGCGCCGCGCCGATGCACTCGCCACCTTCCAAAGGCTGCGACGCACGCTCGCTTCCAAACTGCGCACGCTGCCGAGCGCCGAGAGCGCCGCCATTGCCGCGGGAGCACAAAACTCGTACCACCCAATCGGTTAGCCATCGGTAAGGCATATTCCGCAAGAGTCGCCTGCAACACTTCTCTTCGATCCATCCCCCTACTACTAACGCCTACTTTCCTGCAATTCGCCAATCGGTAAGCCGACTCGCCTGGTGCGCGGCGTAGAGTGATTGCACGTCAGCGGAAACGAAATGGAACGACCCGAGTATTTCGTGGTGCGTGTCTACCGCCGTACGCCAAACGACCCATCACGGATCGAAGGCGTGGTGGAGGCAGTCGCGAGCGGAGCGCAAGTTCCATTCGCGAGCGCACAAGAACTTTGGACGATTCTGCTGAAGGGCGAGCTGACGCCGAACCGGATGCAACCAGAATAGTTGGAAGGCGCCCGGAAAACAGTCGACCTGTCCCAATTCGGGATTTTTTAGGAGGGTTCTTCAATGAGATGCTTTTCTTCAAACCTATTAACCGCTCTGATGCTTGTGCTTGGCGTGGTCGCAGTGTCTCCTGCGCTCGCTCAGTCCTGGAAGATCAATTCTGGCCGCAATGTCGGCGTTCTCTTGCCCATGGAGAGCCGCAAGCTCCCCGACGGCAGTACGTATCTGACTGGAGGGTCGAAGGTGTTCGTGGAAACGGAGGACGCGACCTACCCGATTACAGGACAATCGATGGACTGCCGCTGGATCTGCAGGATCCCTGCGAACGGGAAGGATGGTTCGTGCGTCACTCTTTGTGGTGGAGTCGATAAAGATGGGGACCTGTTTAGCTTCAGAGCTCCGGGCTCTGGTGCGGGCAGCTACGAGGTCGGCCCCGGCACGGGTAAATACTCCAAAGCCACTGGCGGGGGAACGTTCGAGACATTAGCGCCAGACGACCCTGCTCTGACCGCTGTGCGATGGAAGGGGACGCTGCAACTCAAATAGGCAACGAGTCTAGACAAGTACCCTAAACGCCATCTGGTTGTGCGTTCAACCGGACGCACAACCAGCGGCGTCGCAATCTTTTCGACAGCGCCAGTTCTCATCCGACCTTCGTGCGATTGGCCGAAATACCCAAAATCACAACATTTACATTCGCGAAAAATTGACCACGCATTCGCTTGGCGATATAGTGCCGCGACAAATACCCATCCCCTACTCCCCCTTCAACCAAGGAAATCCATGAAAAAAACACTTATCGCCATAGCCTGTGCCCTCAGCGCTTTCGCCACTTCAGCGGCCGACATGACCGAAGAACAAAAAACGATTTACACGCTGGGCGCCATCATCGGCAAGCAGCTTTCGGTGTTTGATTTATCGTCGGAAGAAGTTGCATTCGTCATCAAAGGCCTTAGCGATTCCGCGAGCGGCGCCAAACTGGCGGCGGAAGGCGATATTTATGGTCCTAAAGTTCAGGAGTTGGCTAATATGCGGCGCGCATTGGTTGCCGGCAAACAAGCGGCTGCGGGCAAATCCTTCGCTGAAAAAGCGGCGGGCGAACCCGGTGCCGTAAAGACGTCGTCCGGTCTGGTTTACATTTCGCTTAAAGACGGCGCGGGCAAGAGCCCAACCACCGCTGACACCGTGAAAGCCAATTATCGCGGTAGGCTGATTGATGGCACGGAATTCGACAGTTCTTACAAGCGCGGCGAGCCGATCGATTTTCCGCTCACCGGCGTCATTAAGTGCTGGACCGAGGGCCTGCAAAAAATGAAGGTCGGTGGCAAGGCACGCCTGGTATGCCCGCCGGAAATTGCCTATGGAGAGCAAGGCGCGTCGGGCGCAATTCCGCCGAACGCAACCCTGAATTTTGATGTGGAACTACTTGCGGTCACCTCGGCAGCCACGCCGCCGGCCGATGCAGCAGCGCCCGACGGCAAGTAATAGCCGAACTTATTGCGCCCTTCCAAAAATGCCACCGAATGCGGTGGCATTTTTCAAACCATTAACGTAGCATCGACCGCAATGCCCGTCGTACGGCAAGTCCCGCACTGAACATCGCCAGAAATATTAACGCCACCACTATCGCTGCGCTGAATCCCAGATCGGGCGGACGGAACGAAAATTCGCCGGCGTAAAGTTTGACCAAGGGCGCGGTGGCTTGGTTGAGCCCATAGATGCCGAGCGTCACCAGCGCGAGCGCCAACAGGCCGCCGAGCACCGCCTGCAGCGTGCCAAAGTAAAGAAATGGCCGACGGATGAAGCTGGGCGTGGCGCCGATGAGGCGGCTGACTTCGATTTCTTCGCGTTGGTTCATGATTTGCAGGCGAATGGTATTCGCCATGACGAACACCAGCGCGAGGCCCAACACCAGCGTCAGAAAAAATACCGCGTGTTTGCCGAACTCGACAAAGGCGCTAAGTTTGCGCGCCCAATCGGAGTCGAGTTCGACCACATCGACCTCCGCCCAGGACTGAATTTTTTTCCTCAGCTCATCGAGCACCGCAGCTTCGATTGACTTGGGCTTGATCACGAACGCATGGGGTAAGGGATTTTCCTCCAACGTTTTGGCGACATCGCTGATGCCCGACGATTCTAATTCCGCCAGCGCGGCGTCTTTCGAAACAAAGCGCGTCTCGGCAATATTCGCGGTCGCGCTCAAGCGCTCTTTCACCGCAGCGACTTCGGGCTCGCCAGCGCTGGTTTTCAAATAAATGCTGAGCTTGGGCTCGGGATCTAACTTGCCGGCAAGGCTGGCGACGTTGTTGACGACAAGGTAGGCGAAGGCCGGCAAACTCGCGACCAGTCCGATCACCAGTATCGTAAACAACGAACCAATGGGGTGCGCGAACATTCGCCGCCAAGCGATTTGCAACGCATGAAAATGTTGATTCAACCACCTGCTCATGGCGTCAGCCTGCCTTGATCGAGATGCAGAATACGCGGCTTCAAGCGTTCGATATGGGTGTGATCATGGGTCGAGACCAACACGGTGGTGCCGACTTGGTTGAACGAATGAAACAACTCGAATATTGCCGCGCCGTGATCCGCGTCCAGATTGCCTGTTGGCTCATCGGCGATCAGCATGGTCGGCCGGTTGACGATGGCGCGGGCGATGCACAGGCGTTGTTGCTCGCCTCCGGACAGCGCAACGGGAAACGCTTTTTCGCGATCGAGCAGGCTGACTTTATCGAGTGCCGCGCGCACCCGGCGCACCATGTCCGACGGTTTATAGCCGTTGATGTACAGTGGCAGCACGACGTTGTCGAACACCGTCCGGTCAAACAATAATTTGTGATCTTGAAACACCAAGCCGATATTTCGGCGCAGCACCGCCAGCCCGGCGGGACGCAAGCGGGTCAAATTCTGTTGGTTGATTTCGATGCTACCGTTGCTCGGCAGCTCGATACCGGCGATGAGTTTGAGCAGTGTGCTTTTTCCCGCGCCGGAGTGGCCAGTGAGGAACACCATCTCACCTTGGGCGATGTCGAAACTGACGTTTTTAAGCGCCTCGAAGCCGTTCGCATATCGCTTGTAGACGCGGCTGACTTGAATCACTCGATCAGCGCCTCAACGAAATCGTTCGCCGTAAAGGGCCGCAAATCATCGAGCGTTTCGCCGACGCCGATGAACGGTATGGAGATTGGCCGTGTGCCCGCGATCGCCGCCACCACGCCGCCTTTGGCCGTGCCATCGAGTTTGGTGACGACCAGTCCCGTGAGTTTCAACGCGTCGTCAAAGATTTGCACTTGCGACAGGCCGTTCTGGCCGGTATTGGCGTCCAGCACCAAAAAGATTTCATGGGGCCCCGTCGGATCGGCCTTCTGAATCACACGCTTCACTTTTTTGATTTCTTCCATTAAATGCAATTGCGTCGGCAGGCGGCCCGCCGTATCGGCGAGCACGATGTCAACGCCGCGCGCCTTCGCCGCTTGAATCGCATCGAAAATCACCGCAGCGGAATCGCCTTTTTCCTGCGTAATCACCGTGACATTATTGCGCTCGCCCCATACCATCAATTGCTCGCGCGCAGCGGCGCGAAACGTATCGCCCGCGGCGAGCAACACGGTTTTACCCTGGGCTTGATACCATTTCGCGAGCTTGCCGATGGTCGTGGTCTTGCCGGCGCCGTTGACACCGACGAACATAATGATTTTTGGCTTCGGGACATCGGCTGAAAGTAGGGGCTGGCCCAGGGCCAAGCGCCTTTCCAATGGGCTAAGAAGCGCGCTCAGCGCGCCTTTCAAAGCATCTTTGAGTTCCGATGCGTCGTTGAGTTTTTCTTTGCGAACCCGGGCGCGAACATCGTCGATAAGTTTTTTTGTGGCTGTCACGCCGACATCGGCGCCGAGCAGGATCTCTTCTAACTCTTCGTATAACGCCTCGTCGATCTTGCCGCGGCTAAATAAGGTCGTGAGCCGGCTACTGATTTTCTCCCGGCTTTTGGTCAAACCGGTCTTGAGCCGTTGCAGCCAGCCTTCTCTTTTTATTTCCGGTTTGGCGGGCTCGGCGGATTTATCGGCGGACTTAAAGAAACTAAACATGAATTGGGCGGTCAGATGCGAAAGGCCTAGGCGCAGGCGGGATCGATTAGAATAGTCTTAATACTGCTTGTAAGACCCGCATTTTAGCCTCAATGCGCTTGCCTGACCACCTACACAACTTGATGAAAATGGACGCATGAAAAAATTGATAGGCTGCCTGTTACTTCTCGTGCCGGTTCTGTTCGGCGCGATCCCTGCCCAAGCGGCACAACCCATCACCAACGAATTCAAGCTCGACAACGGTATGAAGATCATCGTGCGCGAGGATCATCGTGCGCCGGTCGTCGTGGTTCAGGTGTGGTACTTGGTCGGCGGCATGGATGAGTTCAACGGCACGTCGGGCGTCGCCCACGTGTTGGAACATATGATGTTCAAGGGGACGCAAGAGGTTCCTGCCGGGCAATTCTCAAAAACAATTTCCGCCAACGCCGGCAAGGACAACGCCTTCACCAACCGCGATTACACGACTTATTTCGAGCAGTTGCGAAACGACAAACTCGAACTCGCGTTAAAACTCGAAGCCGATCGGATGGTGAATTTAAATATCACCGACGAGGAATTCGCCAAAGAAATTCGCGTCGTGATGGAAGAACGGCGCTTGCGCACGGAAGATAAAGCCCACTCCATCGTCTATGAGCAATTGCTCGCCAATGTTTACAACGCGCACCCCTACGGCCGGCCGGTGGTCGGCTTCATGAACGATCTGGAGAATATGAAGGCCGAAGACGCGCGCGAATGGTACAAGCGCTGGTACGCGCCGAACAATGCGACCTTGGTGATCGCTGGTGCTGTCGATTCGAACGCGGTGCTGGCGCTGGCGCAACAATATTTCGGCCCGCTGAAAGCGCACAAGCTACCCGAGCGCAAGCCGCAGACCGAACCCGAGCAACGGGGCATTAAGCGCATCGTCGTCAAGGCGCCGGCGCAATTGCCGTACGTCGCCATGGCCTATCACGCGCCGGTATTGCGTGACGCCGCGAAGGATTGGGAGCCCTATGCGTTGCAAATCCTGGTTGGCATTTTGGATGGCAACGAATCGGCGCGGCTGAATAAACAACTGGTACGCGATTCGCGCATCGCCAACCAGGCCGGCGCCGGCTATGACGCCATTGAGCGCGGTCCCGGCATGTTGCTGATCGATGGCACGCCGAGCGACGGAAAGACCGCTGCCGAACTCGAGACCGCGTTACGCGAGCAACTCGACAAGATTAAAACCGAAGGCGTGACCCAAGAGGAATTGCAACGCGTGAAATCGCAAATCATTGCTGGTCAAGTGTTCGGCTTGGATTCCATGTTCGGCCAAGCGATGCAAATCGGCCGCACCGAGAATGCCGGATTCTCGTGGCGCGATTTAGATGTGATGCTGGAAAAATTGAAGCTGGTTACCGCCGACCAAGTAAAACAAGTGGCGGAAAAATACATTCAAGATGACCACTTAACAGTAGCAGTGTTAGATCCCCAACCCGTCGATCAAGTTAAGCCACGCGAAGCATTGCCCGGCGTTCGCCACACTCAATAAAGGTTTTATGGAAAATTATCTATCGAAAATTTCGATCGCAAAGATCGAGAAAATTTTTGTCGGCACGTTTTTGCTGGCCGCAAATATACAAGCTTATGCCGGTTTGCCGATCCAACATTGGACTACGGCGGCGGGTGCCCGTGTCTATTTCGTCGAGGCACGCACGCTGCCGATGCTCGATCTGAGCGTCGAATTCGCCGCGGGATCAAGCCGCGATCCAGCCAATCGCTCCGGCACCGCGAGCATGGCCGCGGGGCTGATGAACAACGGCGCCGGCGGCTTGAGCGAAAATGAAATCTCCACCAAGATCGCCAATATCGGCGCCCTGGTCGGCAGTAGCTTCGATCAAGATCGGGCCGGGTGGAGCGTGCGCACTTTGTCGAGCGAGATCGAGCGCAATGAAGCCATAGATATACTCGGGAAAATGATTCAGGAACCGGCCTATCCGGCGGAAATTCTGGAACGCGAAAAAGCGCAGCTTGTGTCCGCATTGCGGCAATCCACCTCGGACGCCGACAGCGTCGCCGAACGGCAATTTTACAAGGCGTTGTACCAAGATCACCCTTATGCGCAAAAGCCGACGGAGACAACGATCAAGCCCATCACGCGCGACGATGTGGTCGCGTTCTATCGTACCCACTACACCGGGGACAACGCCGTTGTCGCCATGATCGGGGATATTTCGCGCGCTGAAGCCGAAGCGATCGCTGAAAAATTAACCGGTAAGTTACCGAAGAGTCAGGCTGCGATCGCAGAAATCGCGGCGGTCAAAATTCCGGCGAAACCGTTCTTAAAGGAGGTGCAGTTCCCCTCGACGCAAAGTCATATCATGCTGGGCTATCCCGGCATGAAGCGCGTTGACCCAGATTATTTCCCGTTGTTGGTTGGCAACTTTGTGCTCGGCGGCGGTGGCTTCGCTTCACGCCTGACCAACGAAGTGCGCGAGAAGCGTGGCCTGGTTTACAGCGTGTCGAGTTACTTCATGCCCATGCATGATCTGGGGCCCTATCGTGTAGCGCTGCAAACACGTAAGGATCAAACTAAGGAAGCCTTGCAAGTGGTGCGCGACACTATTAAGGAATTCATCGACAACGGCCCGACAGAAGACGAATTGGCGAATGCGAAACGTAATCTCGGCGGCGGCTTCCCCCTCCGTATCGACAGTAACCGCAAGCAGTTCGACTATTTGCAGTTGATCGGGTTTTATAAATTGCCACTCACTTTTCTCGACGACTACGTGAAAAAAGTCGAGCAGGTCACCGTTGCGGAAATCAAAGACGCCTTCAAACGCCGCGTCGTTCCCGACAATATGGTGACCGTGGTGGTAGGCTTGCCTGACGCGGTGGAACAGCAGGTGGAAATCAAATAACCAGTCGCAAGGCGGTTAACCAAGTCCGTATCATTGGCGGACTGTGGCGCAGCCGGGTGATCGAATTTCCCGATAGCCTCGGATTGCGTCCGACACCCGATCGAGTTCGCGAAACAGTGTTCAACTGGCTCGGGCAGCGTCTTGACGAAAAAACCTGTCTCGATCTTTTCGCCGGTAGCGGCGCCCTCGGTTTTGAGGCGCTCTCGCGCGGCGCGGCCGAAGTATTGATGATCGAGCAATCGGCGCCGGTTACCCATAGTCTGCGAGATAATGCGCGGCGTTTAGGCGCCAACGACCTCACCGTCACCCACGCCAACGCTTTGCAATATTTGCGCGGCGCAGCGCGGCCATTCGATGTGGTTTTTCTCGATCCGCCATTCAATCAAGGCTTGCTTGCGCAAGTATTGGCGCTGCTTTCGCCATGGCTCAAACCCGATGCGCAAGTCTACGCAGAATCGGAATCGAACTTTGAGCCGGATGCCGCTTGGAAAATCCTCAAACAAAGTCGCGCTGGTCAAGTAAAATTCCAACTCATGGCACTTGCCGCCCAAGAGGAAAACTGAATGACGCGAGCCGTTTATCCTGGAACGTTCGATCCACTCACCCTCGGGCATGAGGATGTCGTGAAGCGCGCTGCGAAATTGTTCAGCGAAGTGGTCTTGGCGATTGCCGAGAGCAGCGCCAAGCGGCCGCTGTTTTCCCTGGACGAACGGGTGCAAATCGCAACCGAATTGCTGCGACCCGTGGCCAATATCCGAGTGGTGCGCTTCGGCGGATTGTTGACGGAATTTCTCAAACAGCAAGGCGCGAATGTCATTCTGCGTGGTCTGCGCGCCGTGTCGGATTTTGAATACGAGTTTCAAATGGCCGGCATGAATCGCAAGCTTTTGCCCAATGTCGAGACCGTGTTCATGACGCCGTCGGACAACTACATGTTCGTCTCGGCAACCATCGTGCGCGAGATCGCCTCCATGGGGGGCGATGTCAGTCAGTTTGTCAGCCCGCTGGTGGTGGAAAGAATGCAGGACAAGATTCAAAAATAATATGGCCTTACTGATCACCGATCAATGCATTAATTGTGATGTCTGCGAGCCGGAATGTCCGAACGATGCGATCTACCAAGGTATCGAGTTCTACGAGATCAATCCCAAGCTGTGCACCGAATGTGTCGGCCATTTCAATCGGCCGCAATGCATCGAAGTATGTCCCGTCGAGTGCATCATTCCGCACCCGGACGTGGTCGAAAGCCAAGACATGCTGCAGGAAAAGTATCTCCGACTTACCCAGGCCAATTTCCAATCGTAGGATGGGTAGAGCAAAGCGAAACCCATCTTTAGGCAAAATCCATTTTGTAAAACCATGATGGGTTTCGCTTTGCTCTACCCATCCTACGAGAAGATGGGAAACCCAATTGCGTAGTCCGTGGAAACGCTTCCGTAGCTTGTCCCTACGGGACGAGGCAATGATCGGCGTCGTTGGGCTGGCGCTGTTGTTCGGGGTGTTTTGGGCAACCTACAAATTCATGCGCCCGGCGCCGCCGGAGCGCGTCACCATCGTCACCGGCCAGGCCGAAGGCGCTTACCAAATCTACGCCGCCCGCTATAAGGATTTCTTCGCCC
>JANMJR010000150.1:0-2437 GCA_031371465.1 Pseudomonadota bacterium | reverse complement strand
GAAGTCCTGAGGGCGCGCGCCGCGTCCGGGCTTACTCAAGCAGAAGTTGCCACTCTGGTAGGCACCACGCAATCAGCGATTGCGCGGCTCGAATCGCCGAGCAGCAGCCACTCTCCATCAGTCGGTACACTTCAAAAATATGCCCGAGCACTTGGGTGCAAGGTGGAGATTCGTCTTGTTCCAGATACAGGGCTAACAAGGCGCTCAAGCGGACGCGCCGCTAAACCGCGTCTCACTTAGCTCAGTCGTTAGGCGTCGGGACAATCTCATTGGCTGATCTCGGAGGAAAATTCACCGGCGGCTGTCGTTGCGGCGACATACGCTATGAATTCTCGGGAAATCCGGATGAGGTTCTAGTCTGTCACTGCCCAGACTGCAGGAAATCTGTCGGAGCACAATCGGTCGCATGGGTCTTTCTTGATATAGCCAACTTTCACATCACCCAAGGAAGTCCCGCGATTTACAATTCGTCGCCAGGTGTCGCACGATCATTCTGCGGCCGCTGTGGAACAACGTTGAGTTGGGTGGGCGAGAAGCAACCGGGCCGAATTGACATAACACTTGGTAGCCTGGACGAGCCGGAAAAATTCACACCCACTAAAGCAGTTTATCGACGCCATAAACTGCCGTGGGCATCCGAAATCTGATTGCCGTGAAAAAAAGGATTGCCTGTGCTGAACGTCAGAAAATTTAATCTATTTAATGCCAATACGCCGCCAAACAAGCTAATCGAACCGACGTCTTCGCGCCGCGCCACAAAACAATCTCGCCAGACAAATGGCATTGGAACGCGATAGCTTCGTCGCGAGCCTCTACGACGCCGAATGCGGCGAAGGTATCGATGCGTTTTTGGAGAATCGTGACGCGAATTTTCGAAGTTAGTTTTTTCACGCACGGCCCTTCAGGGCGCACAATTGAACGAGGGGAAATCGCATTTAAGTTGATTTGCGGTGCGCTTTGACATATTCACGTAACGCCGCATTAATGCGACTTTGATAGCGCTTGCCGGTTTCTTTAAAGAAGCTCAATACGTCCGTATCCAATCGCAGCGTTATCTGTTGTTTGTTTTCGGTCGGGATCAATGCACCCGGCCTCGTCCATTGAACCGAGCCGCTTTGCTGTGGAATATCGCTGTAGTCAATTTCGGCATCCGGCATTATTGCTACGACCGCCAAACGCTTACGTTGCGCAGCGCTTAACGGAGTGGGCTTCTTAGGGTCAAGCTTAAACTTTACGGTATTGCGCGCGCTCATATGCATCTGCCTTTCTCGCTGAAATCAATCGAATGATCTCGCCGTCAGTGCCGCGAATGGCATACACCACAGTTAGCAAAGCCGGTTCGACCAAACCTACAGTTTTCCAGCAGTCTTAGCCGTAGGCGTCCCGGCCATCAATCGTGTCAATACGGTTCGGGTCAAGGAACACCCGAGCGGCATCTGCAAAACTTACGCGGTGTTTACGAAGATTTGATACAGCGTTCTTGGCGTCCCACTCAAAGTCCATAATGCAATTATACTACGTTTGTAGTTACATTTGAAATAGAGCGTTTACGCGAGTCGCAGATGGGAATCGCGGTCGCCTGGCGTCACCAACAGCCGAAGGCAGTGCCTGTCCGGTCAAAGCGCTCAAAGGCTGGCCGAAACAATCCCATATCCAAAGTGGTCCAGTTTTTCGGGCGATCAGCAAAGGCGGAAAAGTTAGTGATCGTGCGTTGAACCCCCACTCTATCGCGCAGTTAATTAAGACCTTTGCGCTGGCCGCCGGGATGGATCCGGCCGACTATTCGGGGCATTCGCTACGGGCGGGGCTGGCCACCTCCTCCGCTAAGGACGGCAAGCCGTTTCATAAGATTAAGGCGCAAACCCGGCATCGTTCGGATGTGACGTTGTTGAAATATATCCGCGACGCAGAACTCTTTGAGGATAATGCCGCGGATTTATTGTAAGTTTACCGGTGCACGTCGGTTTAACCTTTGTGCGGTGGCGCTACGCTGCGGCTTGAGTCTCGATGACGCGGATGGCGCGCTCGGTCGAGGCAAAAATAACCGAATCTTCCAGCGCCACCAGCGCGTGAATTTCGCCCGCTTCCGTGTATAAATAATCACCGGCCGTTAACACATTGCCGCCGACCTCCACTTTGCCCGACAGGACATAAGCATGTTCGGCGCCCTCGTGGGTATGCATCGGCCCGCGCGCCCCGGCTTTCATACGCACAATCGAGGTCCGGCCTTCGAGTTTGTTCAAATGCAAAATCGCTCGCTCGGCATCTGGATAGCCTGCGGACATCCATTGGTTTTCATGGCCACGTTTAACGATCATGTCAATCTCCGAAACAATTTATCAAATGAGTTTCGCAAGGATAGCGCGCCGCGTTCCGGTAATCAAATTTTTTGCATGACGGATCTCAAGGCATCCGGCAGTAGCGATACGGGCGATCG
>JANMJR010000085.1:0-6045 GCA_031371465.1 Pseudomonadota bacterium | reverse complement strand
TCGAAGGCATCGGCTCGGGCGCGGTATCGAATCAAGTGTCCGACGTGATGAAAGCCGAAGTGATTTTGTTGATCGGCGCCAATCCGATCGTCAATCATCCGGTCGCGGCTACCTGGATTAAAAATGCGGCGAAGAATGGCGCCAAGCTGATCATCGCCGATCCGCGTCGCAGCAGTCTATCGCGTTATGCCTGGCGCACGTTGCAATTCAAAGCCGACACCGATGTGGCGCTACTCAATGCCATGATGCATGTGATCGTTCACGAAAATTTAGTGGACGAGGATTTCATCGCCGGCCGCACTATCGGCTATGACGATCTGAAGAAAAACGTCGCGGGCTACAGTCCGGAAACCATGGCGCCGATCTGCGGTGTCGATGCGGAAACCATCAAGGAAGTGGCGCGCGCCTTCGCGACCAGCAAAGGCTCGATGATCCTATGGGGCATGGGCATTTCACAACATGTACACGGCACGGATAACGCCCGTTGTCTGATCGCGCTGTCGCTGATGACCGGCCAGATCGGCCGACCCGGCACGGGATTGCATCCGTTGCGCGGGCAAAATAACGTCCAAGGCGCATCGGATTCCGGTTTGATTCCGATGGTGTTTCCCGATTATCAGCGCGTCGATAATCCCGTTGCGCTGAAGCGTTTTGAAGCCCTATGGAATACCAAGCTCGATAGCAATCCCGGCCTCACCGTGGTCGAAATCATGGACGCGGTTCATGCCGGAAAAATTCACGGCATGTATGTGATGGGCGAAAACCCCGCGCTGTCGGATCCGGATGCGAATCACGCTCGTGTCGCGCTAGCGGAATTGGAATGCCTGGTGGTGCAGGATATTTTCATGACGGAGACGGCCTATTTCGCCGACATCATTTTGCCTGCTTCCGCGTTCCCGGAAAAAACCGGCACCTTCACCAACACCGATCGCATGGTGCAACTCGGTCGCCGTGCGCTCGATATGCCCGGCGATGCAAAGCAAGATTTGTGGATCATTCAGGAGTTGGCGCAGCGTTTGGGTTGCCAATGGAAATATTCCGGGCCGGAAAGTGGCGTGGCTGCGGTATTCAATGAAATGCGCAAAGCCATGGACAGCATTGCGGGCATCACCTGGGAGCGCTTGGAAAATGAAAGCTCGGTGACCTATCCGTGCGAGAAGGAAGGCGATCCGGGCGAGTCGGTTGTGTTTGTCGATGACTTCCCGCGCGAATCAGGCCGCGCGCTGTTCGTACCCGCCGACATTATCCCCGCTAACGAGCGGCCCGACAGCGAGTATCCGTTTGTGCTGATCACCGGCCGGCAATTGGAACACTGGCACACCGGCAGCATGACGCGCCGCGCCGGCGTGTTGGATGCAATCGAGCCCTTCCCTATCGCCTTGATTCATCCGCTGGATTTGGACAAACTCGGCGCCAAGCCCGGCGATACGATTACCGTCGCTTCGCGTCGCGGTAAGATTTCCCTCTACGCCCGAGCCGATGATGGTACCCCCGTGGGGGCGCTATTTATTCCGTTCTGCTACTACGAAGCGGCGGCGAACGCGCTGACTAATCCGGCGCTCGATCCGGTCGGAAAGATTCCCGAGTTCAAATATTGTGCGGTGAAAATCACCAAGGGCGGTGAGCCATTGCCCACTTCAAGCTTCGGTGGCGGTAAAGCGCTGACGGCGGCGTAACTTTTTCAGAAATCAGGCGTCAAAGCTTATATGACAGACCAAATCATCTCGTTAGCCACCGGCAAACCGATCGCGAACGATTACTCCAAACTCGTCGATAAGCTCAATCGACCAATCCGCGATCTGCGCATTTCGGTGACGGATCGTTGCAATTTTCGCTGCGTGTATTGCATGCCGAAAGAAGTGTTCGGCAAGGATTATCAATTTCTCGAACATACTTCGTTGCTGACATTTGAGGAGATCACCCGCGTCGCGCGCTTGTTTAAAGAAATCGGCATCGAAAAAATTCGCCTGACCGGGGGTGAACCCTTGGTGCGCCGCAATCTGGAAAAACTGATCGAGATGTTGGCGAAACTCGATCTCGATTTAACGCTCACGACCAATGCGTCGTTACTGAAGAAAAAAGCGCAGTCGCTGAAAGACGCTGGATTGAGGCGCGTCACCGTCAGTCTCGATTCCCTCGACGATAAAATTTTCAAAGCGATGAACGACGTGGATTTCCCTGTCGGTCGCGTATTGGAAGGTATTGACTTCGCGGCCTCCATCGGCCTCACGCCGATCAAGATCAACATGGTGGTCAAGCGCGGTGTCAACGATGCCGACATCGTGCCGATGGCGCGCCACTTCAAAAATTCCGGTCACATTTTGCGCTACATCGAATACATGGATGTCGGCGCGACCAACGGCTGGAAGATGGACGATGTGATTCCCTCCGCCGAAGTCATCCGCCGCATCCACGAAGAAATGCCACTGGAAGCCATCGACCCCAACTACACCGGCGAAGTCGCCGAGCGTTGGCGTTATGCCGACGGCAGCGGCGAAGTCGGCGTGATCAGCTCCGTCACGCAAGCATTCTGCCGAACTTGCACGCGCGCGCGACTTTCCACGGAAGGCAAGCTCTACACCTGTCTATTTGCAACGCAAGGGCACGACATTCGGCAAATGCTGCGCGGCGGTTCGAGCGATCAGGAAATTCTCGACTTCGCGACAGGCATCTGGCGCGTGCGTGGTGATCGCTATTCGGAAATTCGTTCCGACGCAACGGTGAAGTTGCAGAAAATTGAAATGTCTTATATCGGTGGATAAACATGTAGGTTGGGCTGAGGCACGAAGCCCAACAACCGCGGACTTGCTTTCACGCGGCCTTGTTGGGTTTCCTTCGTCAACCCAACCTACATCCCCCATGCCATGCCGGACACGCAAGTCCAGTGCCGCTCTCCAGGCATTATTCGTGGTGAGGCACTATCTACGCGGTTCCTGGCGCATCGGCGAAATTAAGTAATGTACCGCCCACAACTCTCCAGCGCCAGCCTTCCTGCGACCTTTATCGTTAATGCGCTGAACGAAACCGGCGCAGTCGAACCCACGTCCATCGCCGGCGAGCATCCCCTCACGCTCTATGTCGACAAGCGCGAAATCGTCACGCTGATGACCCTTGGCGCTGCGCCGGAGGCGCTCGCCATCGGCTATTTGCGCAATCAGCGACTCGTGAAAAACATCGAAGACATCGCATCGGTTCAGGTCGATTGGGAAGTTAACGCTGTCGCCATTACGACCCGCAACGGCATCGCCGACTTATCCAAGAAAATGGAAAAACGCACGGTCACCACAGGATGTGGCCAAGGCACGGTGTTCGGCGATTTAATGGAAGAAATAGATAGCATCAAACTGCGTGATGATGTGCAGCTCAGAGAAGACACATTCTTCGCCATGCTCAACGCCGTGCGCATTCACGATACGGTGTATAAGCAAGCCGGCGCGGTGCATGGCTGCGCGTTGTTCAGCGGCAGCGAGTTGCGTTACTTCGTCGAAGATGTCGGCCGCCACAACGCCGTGGATGCCATCGCCGGCATGATGTGGCTCGATCATATGGACGGCTCGGATAAGATTTTTTACACCACGGGACGCCTTACTTCCGAAATGGTGATCAAAGCAGCGCAGATGCGCATCCCGTTTTTGGTGTCGCGTTCGGGATTGACGCAAATGGGTTATGAAATTGCGCATCGCGTCGGCATTACAATGATCGGCCGCGCGACCGGTAAACACTATTTGTTGTTCACGGGGAAAGAGCGCTTCAGCAAAACCCTCCTAGCCTAAGGATGCATTGAAAGCCCGCGTGGTAGCCTGTACCATCGCGATCTCGATAACGATTCAATTTTTTACATGACCATCAAATCCGATAAATGGATCCGCCGCATGGCGCAAGAACACGGCATGATCGAGCCGTTCGAGCCGAATCAAGTCCGCCACGTCGACGGCAAGCGCATCGTGTCCTATGGCACCTCCAGCTACGGCTACGACATCCGCTGCTCGAGCGAATTTAAACTGTTCACGAATATTAACTCCACCATTGTCGACCCGAAAAATTTTGACGACAAATCCTTCGTCGACATTCAAGGTGATTATTGCATCATCCCGCCGAATTCCTTTGCCTTGGCGCGCACCGTTGAATTTTTCCGCATTCCGCGCAATGTGTTGACTATTTGCTTGGGCAAATCCACCTACGCACGCTGCGGCATTATCGTCAACGTCACACCGTTCGAGCCGGAATGGGAAGGTTATGTAACGCTGGAGTTCTCCAACACCACGCCGCTGCCCGCGAAGATTTACGCCAACGAAGGTATTGCGCAAGTCATTTTCTTCGAAAGCGATGAAGTCTGCGAAACCAGCTATAAGGATCGTGGCGGCAAATACCAAGGACAAAGCGGCGTCACCTTGCCGAAAATCTAGCGGTTTTTCGCATCCCATCCCGGCTTGTTCGCGTATACCGGGGTAACCGGGGCCGCGATAAAAACGTTAGCACCATGTGATAACGGCGTGATTCGGGGCGTTTATTATGCGACAATTCCGAGCACGATTTTCTACGAAATGGAGCGCTAAAATGTCTAAGAAGCCTTTTCTTACTTTCGCCGTCGTGACATTGCTGCTGGCCGGCTGCAAGGCATTCGATACGCCGACCTTCCAGAAAAATTATTCTCTGTACAATCGTGAAGCGCAAAAGGCGGAAAAGGAGAACAATTGGGATGCGGCGGCGAAACGTTACTTCCTCGCGTTGCAAAATGCGCAGTGGGCTGAAGAAGGCACAACGGTACGGTCCGACTTTCATCTTAAACTTGGCCGCGCCTTGGGTGCAACTTGCCAGTTCACACAGTCGGAGCAAAATCTCACCCAGGCCTACACCCTCAACGGGCGCCTGCCACGGGCCTTAGCGGAATTGGGCCGCCTAAAACTCGCGCAAAATCAAGTGCCGGACGCGTTAGCGCAATTTGAACGGGCGCTGCCTGCGCTGGAAAAATCAGCCGCTAGCGATCCGATCGGTCTGGCCGAAATCTTGGATGACTACCAGGCAGCGTTGCTGAAATCCGACAGGTCCACGGACGCCACCCGTATCGGCAAACAGGCCGAAACCTTGCGGGCGGCAAACCGAGGACAGGCGGCTGCCACGATCAAGCCTCCCTATGGTAGCCAATGTCCGAAAAAGTAAGCATCCTGATTTTCCTTTTTATCGGGCTCTAGAGAAGTTCGGCGAGGTTTAGACCACCCTATCGCAGCAATAGCGACAGCGAGTAAAATCGTGCCTGTGATTTCGGCGTCTCTGCCGAGACGCTATTCCCAGGGGGAACGACGTGTCCAAAGCATTCGCATCACAGGCCGATCTGGCCGAAAAGAAAATTACTTTCAAACAACTGTCGGAAAATGCCTACGCCTATACGGCGGAAGGCGATCCGAATACCGGCATTGTCATCGGCGACGACGCCGTACTGGTTGCCGATGCGCAGGCGACGCCGGTAATGGCCCAGGACGTCATTCGCCGTATTCGCGAAGTGACCGATAAGCCGATCCGCTATGTGTTGCTGACCCACTACCATGCGGTGCGTGTGTTAGGCGCTTCGGCATACAAGGCCGATCACATTATCGCCAGCCAAGATACGCGCGATCTCATCGTCGAGCGCGGCGAGCAGGACATGAAGAGCGAGATCGAGCGCTTCCCGCGTTTGTTTCGCTCGGTGGAATCGGTGCCGGGACTGACCTGGCCAACGCTGACGTTCAAAGGCGAGATGACACTGTGGCTCGGCAAACTCGAGGTGAAAATCATGCAACTTGGCCGCGGTCACACCAAGGGCGACACCGTGCTTTGGTTGCCGCAACAACGTGTGTTGTTCTCCGGTGACTTAGTGGAATTCGGCGCCACGCCTTACGCGGGCGACGCCTACTTTCAAGATTGGCCGCACACCTTGCAAGCCATAGCCGCGCTCAAGCCGGCGAAGCTGGTACCCGGCCGCGGCGCTGCATTGACCACGCCGGAGGCGGTGCAGCAAGGCCTCGACGACACGCGCAATTTTGTCAGAGAGCTATATGCCAGCGTCAA
>JANMJR010000511.1:0-2955 GCA_031371465.1 Pseudomonadota bacterium | reverse complement strand
CAATCGTTATCCTGGTTCGTTGATAACACGGTGACCAAACGCTTGCTCACCGTTCCGGGTGTCGGCGCAGTGAAGCGCATGGGCGGCGTCACCCGGGAAATTCAAGTGGAGCTCGATGCCGCGCGCATGGCGGCGATGCGTGTAGCCGCCATTGATGTCTCGCGCAAACTGCGCCAAGTGCAGCAGGATACACCCGGCGGCCGCGGCGACGTAAGCGGCGCCGAACAAACGGTGCGCACCATTGCGACCGTGCATTCGGCGCGTGAATTGGCGGCGCTGGAGTTGCCATTGTCCGAGGGCCGCAGTATTCGTCTCGATCAAGTTGCGACGGTGCGCGATACTATCGCCGAGCGCCGCACCGTCGCCTTGCAAGACGGCAAGCCGGTGGTAGCGTTTGAAGTTTTTCGCACCAAGGGCGCCAGCGAATTAGCGGTCGCAGGCGATGAACATTCCGGCGTGCGCCAAGCCGTTGCGCAACTGCGTGCGGCGTACCCGAACGTTAAGATCGTCGAATCGATCGACAATGTGGCGCCGATTGCAGAGAACTTTGCCGGTTCCATGGAATTGCTGGTGGAGGGCGGTCTGCTGGCGGTGATCGTGGTGTGGTGGTTCTTACGCGATTGGCGCGCGACCATCGTTGCCGCCGCCGCATTGCCGCTGTCCATCATTCCGGCTTTTCTTGGTATGTATTGGTTTGGCTATACACTCAACGTTGTGACACTCACGTCCATGGCGCTGGTGATCGGTATTTTGGTCGACGATGCCATTGTCGAAATCGAAAACATCGCGCGCCATTTACGCATGGGCAAGTCACCGTACCAAGCGGCGATGGAAGCGGCCGATGAAATCGGCATGGCGGTGATCGCCACTACATTCGCGCTGGTCGCCGTGTTTTTGCCGACGGCATTTATGGCGGGCGTGCCCGGTAAATTCTTCAAGCAATTCGGCTGGGTAGCGGTGTTGGCGATTCTCGCTTCGCTGGTGGTCGCGCGTTTGCTAACGCCAATGATGTCGGCGTATTTGCTCAAACCCGCCAAACATTCTAATCCGCCGGACGGTTGGATCATGCGCAGCTACCTTGCGGCGATGCAGTGGTGTTTGAAACATCGGCTGATTACCGTCATCGCCTCGGCGGCGTTTTTTATTGGCTCGATTCAATTGGTCGGCTTGTTGCCCAAAGGGTTTGTGCCGCCGTCCGATCGCGGTCAGACCCAGATCAATATCGAATTGCCGCCCGGAAGCACACTGCAAGAAACTTGGAATACCGCCGAGTCGGTAAGGCAACGCGCCGCGCAGGTTCCCGGTGTAAAACATATTTTCAGTTCCGTCGGTGGCGGTTCCAGTGGCGATACGTTTGCGCCCGGCACGGCCGCCGAAGCGCGCCGCGCCGTGTTGACGCTGACGCTGGTACATCGCAACGATCGCAAAGAATCACTGCAAGATATCGAGAATCGGCTACGCGCCACGCTTGCCGATGTGCCCGGTGCGCGCTTCAACGTGGGCCCGCCGGATACCGGTGTGAAAATGCAGATCGTGTTGCGCAGTGAAGACCCGGTTGCCTTGGCCGAGGCAACGCGCGCCGCCACACGCGATCTGCGCACGTTGCAAGGCGTGGGCAATGTGAACTCCGGCGCTTCGCTGACGCGGCCGGAAATCATTGTGCGGCCGAACTTCGCGCGCGCCGCTGATCTCGGTGTCACCGCGCAAAGCATCGGCGAGACGATACGCGTGGCAACCGCAGGGGATTACGATACCGAACTGTCGAAGTTGAACCTCAGCGAGCGCCAGATTCCAATTCGCGTGAAGTTGCCGGACGCGGTGCGCGCCGATCTCGCGCAGTTGGAACGCCTCACCGTGCCGGGAACAAACGGGCCGGTGTTTCTTGGAACGGTCGCGACGCTTGCCATCGAATCGGGCCCCGCCCAAGTCGATCGCCTGAATCGCAGCCGCAATGTCACCCTTGATATCGAGCTTGGCAGCCGCCAGTTGGGCGAGGCTTACGCCGAAGCGATGGATTTGCCGGCACTGAAAAATCTACCGCCGGCCGTGAAAATCGCCGAGTTGGGCGACGCGCAAGAAATGCAGGCGCTATTCGCGAGTTTCGGCATCGCGATGTTGATCGGCGTATTGTGTATTTACGGCGTGCTGGTGTTGCTGTTTCACGATTTCATGCAGCCGATCACCATCCTCGCCGCATTGCCGCTTTCCATTGGCGGCGCGTTCGTCGCCTTGCTCGTCACCAACAGCGCGCTGTCGATGCCGTCGATGATCGGCCTCATCATGCTGATGGGCATCGTCACCAAGAATTCCATTTTGCTGGTGGAATACGCCATCGTAGAGCGGCGTAAAGGGGTATCGCGTTTTGCGGCCTTGGTCGATGCCTGTCACAAACGTTCGCGGCCCATTGTGATGACGACCATCGCCATGGGTGCGGGTATGCTGCCGTTGGCGCTCGGCTTTGGCGCCGACCCGAGCTTCCGCTCGCCTATGGCCATCGCCGTGATCGGCGGATTGATCACCTCGACGCTACTGAGTTTGCTGGTAGTACCAGTGGTGTTTACCTACATCGACGATGCGGAACACTGGCTCGGTCGACTCGCTGCGTGGATCAAGCGATCCCCCACGGCGGCCGTGAGCGAGAAGTAAACGGATTATTTGTAAAAGTTTGGATTTGATCTGACAGACAATGTCAGAACACACGCTCAGCGACCGGCAAAGCGCGGCCATATGCAGACTGATGCAGCGCACAATTGGATTCACACTTCTAGTGATCAAACGTCGCTTCGATTTGAACGACCGGACTCATAAGTGTGGCTCCAAAACGCGGTAAACTGATAGTTGCATGCCGGCCGGAGTTGCAACGGCGCACGCTAACCCGTGCAAGAATTTCGTTGATATTGTTGAATGCGGCAAGACCCTGCACACACTTAAAGCACAGGAGCAGCAATGAAAAAC
>JANMJR010000191.1:0-19505 GCA_031371465.1 Pseudomonadota bacterium | reverse complement strand
AGCGTGTTCCAACACGCGACTTTGCCCATGCGATCCCAGAAGGCGCCGCCGTCGCGGGTCGAACCGGCCTTCTCCATCACGCTGCCGTAGGGATCTTTGATGTCCCCCTGGGCCGCCTTGCCTTCATACCAGAAGCCATACTCGTCGGCGGACATGAACTTCTTCGCGGTCTCAGGGATGGAACTATAGTAACCCTGCTTGGCGATGAATCCGCCCTGCCAGCCCGACATATACCAATCGAGATACGCATAGGCGGCATCGAGCTTGGGACCCTTCAGGTGTGCCATCGGCGCGATGCAACTCGCCCAGGCGCGATAGCCTTCCTTGAGCGGCGCGTAGAAGCACGAGATTCCGCGCGAGCGCACCGCCGTGACTGCCGGCGACCACATAGACTGCACGATGGTTTCGCCCGCGGCCATGAGGTTGACCGACTCGTCAAAAGTGCCCCAGAACGCGCGAAACTGGCCGGCCTTTTTCGCCGCGATCAAGATATCGATGGTCTTATCGATCTCTTGCTTGGTCATATTGCCTTTGTCTTTATATTTGATGTCGCCGCGTGCCTCGATCGCCATGGCCGCATCCATGATGCCGATACTCGGCACCGACACAATCGATGTTTTGCCCTTCCATTCGGGATTCAACAGCTCGGACCAGCTTTCGATTTTGCGTTTGACCAGATCGGGCCGTATGCCCAGTGTGTCCGCGTTGTAGACCGTCGGGACGCCGGTCGCCCATTTGGTCGGCTTGGTCGCGAATTTTTTGTCGCCCGGCTTTTCGACGTATTGCACCTCGAACGGCAGGCAACCTTGGGTCGAAACTTTTTTGCCGTCGGGGTATTCCCCCTTGGTGAAAATCGGCACGATCTTGTCCCACGACTTGAATTTCTTCTCGAGATCGATGGGCTGCAACGTCCCGCGTGGCAGCAGATGAATCTGGAAAAAATACTCGATGTCGGCGATATCTATGGATTGGGGCTGCGTGACCAGCCGGTTAAGCAGCGCGTCGTGCGGCGCGGTCTGCATTTCGACTGTGAAGCCTAAGTCTTTGGTGGCTTGATCCGCGATATCCTTGATCGCAGAGTAGGATCCACCGACCTGCACCAGCTTCACATCCTTCATATTCTGCGCCCAAATCAGCGGAAAACCGTCAACTAGGCCCGAACCCGCCGCCACGCCGGCCACCGCACCGGCTGCCTTGAGAAACTTGCGTCGTCCCGCAAAACGCTTGGTCGTATCCGGTGCGCCAGAAAACCTAAACATCCCTTTCTTTGCCATGACCATCTCCTTTATCGAAAAATAGTTCTGCCAGTACAATTTAGTCCGCCGCGGCGGATTAGGTCGAAATCATCTTCTTTTCTATTCCGACACCGGCTGCCACCGCTCGCTCGTACTCCAGCGGAATGGTCGCCGAGTCCTGCAATGCAATGCCCGTTGAATCAAAAATCGTGATGTCCTGGTCGGATGTGCGTCCGATCTTCTTTCCGGTAATCACGGCCCCAATTTCACCGATGATGTCCTGTTCCTTGATGAGTCCCTGCGACAACGGTACGTTGATTTCGCCGTCGGTGCGGCATTGGCGAATGTCGTCGACGAAGATTCGAGCACGCTGCAGAATCTTCGGATCGAGTTCCTGATCGCCGCCCTTGTCGGCGCCCAGCGCCGCGATGTGGGTACCCGGGCCGATCCAGTCATTCATGACGATGGGCCCCCGCGCCGGCGTGACCGTTACCACGACATCGGCGCCGCGCACGACAGCTTCGAGATTCGTCCAAGCACGAATACTAAAGGTGGAGTACTTCGGCTGCTGGGCGCGCACGAAACCATCCAAGGTATTTTGCGATCGACTCCAAACCCGCACCTCTTCCCAAGGAAACACTTCATTGCAAGTCGCCAGCACGCCTTCGGCCATATGGCCGGCGCCGACGATGGCCAGCTTTTTCGAATCCTTGCGCGCCAACCATTTCGCGGAGACCGCCGCGGCAGAACCAGTACGCATCACCGTATGGTAGCTGCCGTCGCAGATGGCAAGCGGGAAACCGGTCTCTGGATGGGTGTAGATCAAAATTGAAAACACGGTAGGCAGGTCGTACTTCTCGCGATTGCGCTCGCGGATCGACACCCATTTGCAGGCGGCGGCCTCCGGCTCTTCGATATAGGACGGCATGGCCTCCCACTCGCCGGGATACTTGTCGAGCACGATGTGCCCCTTCGGGTCCATGTAAAAACGCCCCTCGCCGTGCATGCGGTAGGCTTGCTCGACGCAGCCGTTATACTCCGCGGGCGTGAGCAAACCCATCATTTCGGCGCGGCTGAGGATCAGCGTCTTGCGATTGCGCCAACTGTCCATGGAGCCCATGGCGTTGCCCCGCTACTTCTTCTTAGCCTTGCGCGGAAAGCGCTTAGCGAAATCGTCGGCGATGTCGTTAAACGTGGTGAATTTCACCCCAGGGTGGCGAACGATGTAATGATACAGACGCTCCAGCATCATCAAAACCTGGGGCCGCCCCGAGACGTCCGGATGTATGGTGAAGCAAAAAACCGCGTAATCCATCTCGCGATACACCCAATCGAACTGGTCGCGCCACATTTCTTCCAAATGACGCGGGCTAACAAAGCCGTGGCTGTTGGGCGCCTTCTTGATGAACATCATGGGTGGCAGGTCATCGAGATACCAGTTGCCGCCGATTTCGATCAAATCGGTTTCTGTCCCGCGTGTCAGCGGCACCATCCATTCGCGCGGCTTCTTTGAGTAGTCGATCGGTGTCCATTTATCGCCGACGCGTACGTAGTAGGGCGTGAAGTCGTTGTGCATCAAGCTATGGTCGTACTTAATGCCTCTTTCCAGCAGCAGCTCGTTGGTGACGGTGCTGAACTCCCACCACGGCGCGACGTAGCCCGTCGGGCGTTTGCCGGAGACTTTCTTCACCAGACCGATACACTTGTCGAGCACTTCTTCTTCCTGCTCGCGCGTCATGGAAATGGGGTTTTCGTGGGAGTAACCGTGTATGCCAATCTCGTGGCCGGCTTCAACCACCATCTCGGTTTGCTTAGGAAAGGTTTCGATTGAGTGCCCGGGGATGAACCAGGTGGTCTTAATCCCGAAGCGCTTGAAAAGGTTAACCAGACGCGGCATGCCGACTTCGCCGGCGAACATGCCGCGGGAAATGTCATCGGGCGAATCCTCTCCGCCGTAAGATCCCAGCCAACCCGCGACTGCATCCACATCTACGCCGAAGGCGCAGAAAATCTCTTTAGCCATTCTTCCCTGCTCCATTTGAGAAAATTCGAGCTTACGAGCGACATGCAACTTATTCTGTTTTGATCACACTCCACATATTCTTAGCTACGGTTTGCGCGTCGCGCCACAATTGACACGACCTTGAATGATTAACGATTTTGAATCGCTTGTTCGTTGGTCAATCATTAATCTATCGATAAGCCGGATAATTGTCAATTGCTTAGCTCGACATCCGTGGCGACGCTAGCACATAGGGTAAACGTTCGCGGTTTTCTGGCGATTTTTGCCATCAAGCATCGAGATGGAGCGCCTACGATTGACCGCTTGCCATCGGCACGAAACAGTTTTATTGTTGCGACAACTGGCATTCGGTGTGGGTAGCGGACACTGTGAAGATCTGTCCCGCTTCTCGAGATTCGGTTTCCGCCGCGCCCTGCGCCAGAAACCCTGACAATACTGCGAGATCGATATGGAAAACCTTCGCATTAACAGCGACCGCCTGTGGAAATCTCTCATGGACCTCGCCAAGATCGGCGCCACAGCCAAAGGCGGTGTGTGTCGCCTGGCGCTAAGCGATCTCGATAGACAGGGCCGCGATCTGGTCAGCGGCTGGTGTAAGGACGGCGGGCTCGCGCTTACAACCGATCAACTCGGCAACATCTTCGCGCGCCGGCCGGGCCGTAACAACCACCTGCCGCCGGTCATGGCGGGCAGCCATATCGACACGCAACCTTCCGGTGGAAAATTCGACGGCAACTACGGCGTCATGGCGGCGCTGGAGGTGGTGCGCACTTTGAACGACCACAACATTCAAACCGACGCGCCGGTCGAGGTGTGCATCTGGACCAACGAGGAAGGTTCGCGCTTTCAACCGGTGATGATGGGCTCGGGTGTGTTCGCGAAAATCTTTCCCTTGGAGCAAGCGCTAAGCGCGCGCGACGTCGAAGGTAAGAATGTGCGCGATGAGCTAAAGCGCATCGGCTATGCCGGGACGGCGCCCGTAGGCGAACATCCCGGAGCCGCTTATTTTGAAGCGCACATTGAGCAGGGGCCAATTCTGGAGCAGCGCCAGAAAACCGTAGGCGTCGTGCTCGGTTCCCTCGGCTCGCGCTGGTACGATGTGACCTTTTCCGGCCAAGATAATCACGCCGGCACCACGCCCATGGACGCGCGCAAGGATGCACTGTTGGGCGCGGCGCGCTTGATTGACGAAGTAAATCGTATCGGGAGCAGCGACGAGTACGGCCGCGGCACCGTTGGTTTCATGCAAGTGAAACCCAACTCGCGTAACGTGGTGCCCGGCGAAGTCCGTCTGTCGGTGGATTTGCGCCATCCGAATGCGGAAAAGTTGTTGGAAATGGACGCGCGATTGCGCGCGGCGTGCGAGAAAATCAGTAAGGAACTAGGCTTGCAACAGCAGATTGCGCAGGTGTCCTATTTCGAGCCGACCGCGTTTAACTCGGAACTCGTCGACAGCGTTCGCGCCGGCGCGGCACGGCTGAATTATTCCCACATGGACATCGTCAGCGGCGCCGGCCACGACGCCGTCTACGTCGCGCGCGTCATCCCCACGGCTATGATCTTTGTGCCCTGCGAAGGCGGCATCAGCCATAACGAAGTCGAGAGCGCAACGCCGCAGGACCTCGCGGCAGGATGCAATGTGTTGCTGCAGGTAATGGTAGAACGAGCCCAGGCAAGCTGAGACTAACCTAGCCGGTCTCGGATACTTGGTGGAATTACCCTGCGCGGGGCGAACGATCGTAACAGACACGCCGGCCGGGAGACCATCGCCCAGCGTAATGGACAATTGGTGCGTAACTTTCAGGGCTATTCGACCCATGCCGATTGCGACCTCGTTGCGCTGGGGGTGAGCGCGATCGGCCATGTCATGCCGACCTACAGCCAAAACGTGCGTACGCTCACCGAGTACTACGAGCGGCTTGATCAAGGCGTGCTGCCGGTGTTTCGCGGCATCGAATTGCGATTCGAGGATCTATGGCGCCGGGCGATCATCCAGTCGCTTATGTGCCATTGCGTACTGCCGATCCAGTCTATTGAATCGGTGTTTCTTATCGATTTCGCACGCCATTTCGAGCGCGAACTGGACGCGCTGCATGGCATGGAAGACGACGAACTGATCACGTGCAGCAAAGACTGGATCGAGGTCACGCCGAAAGGACGTTTTTTAGTCCGCGACATTTGCATGGTTTTCGATCAGTACCTGCAACGCGAACGCGAACTGCGGCGCCACTCGAAAGCAATTTAATCGAATCTCCGGCAAGATCCGTCTCTCCCGACAGCGTACCGAACACGCCTCCCCAATCGCCGCCGAGTCGCGAAGCGGAGAACGCACCCGCGATTACTTGAGGCGCGAAGCGCACCAATGCGCGCCTTGTAAAGCCAGTGCTAAATGCTTGGTTAGACTGCGGGCGCGGGCTTCAACATCGGACGTCGCGATCAGCTCGGCGTGCGGCGGCTGATTAAATACCTCGTGGGTACAAAACTCGGATAGCTCCGAAAAAACGGGCTTGCCGGACGCAGCCATCATTGACTCCTTTTTTCGAATAACGAAATGGATCATTGGTTATTCGCGCCAGGCCGCACGACATCGATAACCCGCATTAAGAACATCATTGCTGGATCTGTAATAGGAGAAACACACCGTGGCGCAAAATTCCGCACAGTACCAGGCGCTGTCCGTCATGAAAGATGAGCACCGCTCGCTCGCCGCCGTGTTGCACGGGATGGGGTTTCTGCTGCGAATGGCAGTGGACGACGATGTGACACCGAACTTTGCTGTCCTGCGCGCCATGGTGTATTACATCGATGCATTCTCCGAGCGCAGTCATCATCCGAAGGAGGGCGCCTATCTATTCCACGCACTACGCCAGCGAACTGATGCGCGGATAGCGTACTGGCGGAAGTCGAATGCCAACAAGCGCAAGGCGCCAAGTTGATTCGTAACCTGGAACAAGCACTCATCCGCTACCAGGAAGGTGGCGCCCGACACCGCGCAGCCTTTGGGGCATTCGTGAACGAGTACTCGGACTTCCACTGGAAACACATGCGCATGGAAGAAGACCATATCCTGCTGCTCGCGGAGAAATACTTGACGCCGCTCGACTGGGAACGCATCGCCACCGCCTTTCGTGAGAACCACGACCCGCGTGCCGGTCTCGATTCCGGTAAAGAATTTGAAGAACTTTTTAGCCACATCGTCCACCTCGCCCCCGCGCCTATTGGGCTTGGCCCGCCTACTTGAGGCCAAATACCCTTAAGCGATTACGGATTTTCCTTCAGGTACAAAATGATCTTGCGTCGGATCTGCGGATCCGGCTGTTTGTAAACATGATCACACCGGGCACCCAGCGTCGAGTATCGGTGATCCATACGTCAAGGGCAACCTCATCCTCTAAGTGCCTGAAGAAACGCATCGGAATAGTTAAATCCCGCTACGGTTCCGGCCACGCGTCCTAAAATGCCACGCAAGTTCGGCCCGTAGGGTGGCGCCACCGCGATTGTCCAAAGGGCGATTCCACCATGTAGGTCCACGAGGGATTGCCGGCAGTGAGTTTTGGTCGGCTTGGCCAACGCAAGCTGGACAGCCCCGGCTCCGGTGTAACTTCAAGTCGGATGCGTCTGTCGGTATCGGAGGCGTCGAGATCGTTCGGCTGCTCTTTTAGCTCCGTTTCCACGGATAACACGCTGCCTAACACCGCGTTCGGGCGATAGGGGGTAATGCCCTTCAAGCCCGCCTTCCAGGCTTGCCGATAAAGATCCTTGAAGTCTGCGTAGGGATAACTCTCGGGGACGTTGACTGTCTTGCTGATGGCCGAGTCGACGAACGGCGACACCGCCGCGACCATGCGCATGTGATCGAGCGCCGAAATTTCTAGCGCCGAGACAAAGTAGGCTGGCAGCTTCTCCACATCTCCGCCAAGATGACGATATAGACGCCAGGCGTGATCTTCCACGTCGTAAATCTTGTGCGTGTCGTCCGGCATGCGTTTCTTGCGCTGATAACTCCATGAGTAAGGTGGCTCGATGCCGTTGCTGGCGTTGTCGGCAAAGGCAAGCGAGATGGTTCCAGTGGGCGCGATGGAAAGCAGATGGCTATTGCGAATGCCGTGCTTGCGCCTCTGCTCCTTGATCTTTTCCGGCAAGCGCGCGGCGAAACGCGGTTCCGCGAGATATTTGTCTTTAGTCCAGCAACGGAAATGTGCCTTTTTCTCGCGCCAGATCCACCGACGAGACATAGGCCGCATCACGCATGGCTTCAGCGATTTTCGCAGCCATGGTTCGCGCCTCCGCGTGGTCAAATCGAAGACCTAGCATCATCAGCGCATCGCCCAACCCGGTGAAACCTAGACCGACGCGGCGCTTGCTCTTCGCTTCCTGATCTTGTTGCGGCAGTGGCCAAACGGTAGCATCCAGTACGTTGTCCAGCATGCGAATGCGGGTGCGCACTACCCTGGCAAACGGTTCAAACTCGAAGCGCGCTTTAGGCGTAAACGGATCGGCCACGAAAGGCGTAAGGTTGACGCTACCCAAGCAGCGGCAACCATAGGATAGCAGCGGCTGCTCGCCGCACGGATTGGTGCTTTCGATCACTTCGCAGTAGGAAAGGTTGTTATCGGCATTGATTCGATCGATGAAGATCACCCCCGGCTCGGCGTGGTCGTAGCTCGAATCCATGATTTGCTTCCACAAGTCATTCGCTTTGACGGTGCGATATATCCACCAGCCATCAGCGCGCTGCGGCCTGTCTGAATGCGCAGGGGTGGGCGCTGATTTGTGCGCCAGGTCCCAGTTACCATCGTCTTCTACTGCGCGCATAAACGCGTCGGTGACTGCCACGCTCACGTTAAAGTTGCGCGGGTCTCCATGATCTTTCGCACGGATAAACGCCTCGATGTCGGGATGATCGCAGCGCAAAATCCCCATTTGGGCGCCGCGCCGGGCGCCGGCCGATTCCACCGTCTCGCAGCATTGATCGAAGACCTTCATGTAGGACACGGGATCACTGGCGCTACTCTGCGTGCCCTTGACGAGGGCGCCCTTGGGTCGGATCGAAGAAAAATCATAACCCACACCTCCGCGGCGCCGCAGATAAACTGGTGTAGAAAAATATGCTGTGCGTTCGCCTATAGGTACGATAGCGGTCTGTCAACCAAAAACCGATTGCTTCGCACGCTGGGGACAACTTCGCGCCTGCAAAAAGCGCGCCGCGAATAAGGCGCGTTCAAAACCCCTGCTAGCTTAGAAGGTGTGGTTTAAATCATATTGACTCACGTCAAACGGGCGTCGGATTCTGGTTCACAGTTGGTATTCAACAATTGCAGGCGTTTATCGCCAGCATGTGAATCTTGTTCCATCTCACCAGGCGCCTGAATTGACGCGGCGTTGACCGACATTGATGTCAACAAGGCGAGGCCACTTGTTACCGCGGTGATGCCAATTTGAGATCCTAGGCATATTCAATACTTCTTTTGATAAACCGCTGCATAACCATCGAGCGCGTTTCAACTCTTCTCTTTCGCGCGCCAAACCCCAGTCAAGAATTTCTGCATTTCCTCGGGCGAGATGGAATGGTCTTTGTCGGTATCGATCGCGCTCCAGTCGCGAACAGTCGGCGAAGATAACCTTTCTTCCTTTGCTTCCATAGCGATGGCTTTTTTGTTGGTGACGTGATTCGATCTCTCAGTAGGCGCCGGGTCATTGGCTGCGAGCTGCTGTTCAGTCGTTGCGCGACCGTCGTTCGCAATTACGGCCATCGGGCTGACGAGTGCAGCGACAAATACCAGTTGTTTCCAGTTTGCATTCATTTCAAGGTCCTTTCAGTTGAGGCGGCAGTACACAATGACAACATCAGTGCGATTATTTAGATGCCAGTGGGCGGCAACAAGACCCGATCAATGATGTGAACGACGCTGTTTCCGACCATGATTTCGTCTTTCTCCGTCACTTGGGCTTGGTTAGCAAAGAAGCGTTTTTTCTTCGGTTTAGTCAGGTCGACGTTCTGTCCTTCAAGGGTTTTCACGGTTTGCTTGCCCTTGGTTTTATCCGATAGGACGAGCTTTTCTCCGGGGATGATGTGATATTTGAGCACTTTCGTAAGCTTTTCTTTGTCTTTCACCAAATCGTCAAAGGTTCCTCTACCCAGTTGCTCAAACGCCGCGTTATCCGGCGCAAAAAGGGTTAAGGGTTGATCGCCCTTGAAGGCATCCTCCAGGCCTGCGGTCTGGATGGCCTTCCACAATGTCGCGAGGCGAACATCGTCGGCTACCACTTCGCCTACGGAACGCTTGGAACTCTCGGCGTTCGCCGCACTTATGGCGAACACCGCTAAGGCGATCATTAACAATCTGCTAAAAAGCCGTTTCCAAATCTTCATCTCAAGGTCTCCGATTAGTAAGTTAAGCTACTAAGTTGCAGCTAGTGACCGAGGGTCCAAGAGGGCAACGTTTATAGTCGCGTAACTGGTCACTCGGCATGCCGCAAACTTCAAAGCGAAGCCTAGTGAAGTCTTGTCATAGAGTAAAATAATGTTTTTTAATAAAATTCATAGATTATTATCTATGTTTGCGGATGACGCATTGTAGGCGGCCGCGATAACGCCGTGATATGAAACCGCATACAAGAGCGCGGCAGCGGCCTAGAATTCGGGGGATTGCTGGGCGGGGAGGGCTGGTTTGCGGCGACCGAGCCGCATCATTTTCAGCGCACGAATTGCGACGATCTCAGTAGTGCTCCACCATGGGCTACCTCCACGCTGGAGGAAGTTAAAACATGGCGCCTATTTCTTGGCTCGCTCAGTTGTCCGATTGGGCGCGAATAACTCTTCTTGAATCATCTCGGCTTCTTCTTTGAGATACTCAAAAAAAGTTCCTGCGACCACCGATAGCTGCTTGCCTGAAGGATATACGATGTGCCAGGAGCGTATGATTGGAAATCCTTCGATATCTAGTACGGCAATCTTGTCCTGCATCGGCTCTAGCATGAGCGCGTGTTGCGACAAAATCGATAGTCCCATGCCGCCTGCGACCGCCCATTTAATGGCTTCGTTGTTACTCAGTTCCATCTTGACTGAAAGGGTAACTTTGCGTTTGCTAAAAAATTCTTCGGTGGCAATCCTAGTGCCGGAGCCCTTCTCTCGCATAATGAATCTTTCCTTTGCCAGTCGCGCTAATGTCACACGTCTCTTTCCGGCAAGCTCATGCCCCTTTGGCGCAATGACCACGAGCGGATTTTGTAGGAAGGGGACTTTCTCGATGGCAAGGTGTTCCGGCGGCACACCCATGATATAGAGATCGTCTAGATTTTCCAATAAGCGCTCCAATGCTTGATCACGATTAACGATTTCCAGCGACACATCGATGCCGGGATAGTGTTGGCAAAAAGGTCCGAGCAAACGTGGAATGAAATACTTAGCCGTCGTGACAATTGTGACGCGGAGCCTGCCCGCCTTTGCACCTTTTAGGTTGGCGATGGTCATCTCAAACCGATCCCAGGTGTCAAATAGTTCTCGAATGGTTTTGTAGAGTTCCTTGCCCGCATCGGTCAGAAAAATTTTCTTTCCGACTTGTTCGAATACCGGCAGGCCGATCATGTTGGTAAGTTGTTTTATCTGTGCCGAAACGGTCGGTTGCACCACATGAAGTTCTTCTGCTGCACGGGTAAAGCTGTTGTTTCTGGCAACGGCTTCAAATAGTCGAAGTTGGTTCCAAGTCACTCGCATTGCAAGCCTTCGCTGATTATCAATAGTAATTTATCTATGGTACCCAATAAAATAACTCATTTCTATTTATATATGATCGGCCCTAGACTTCAGTCCGTGTCAACACCTGACGACCAACAGAAAAGGAGATCTGAGATGCGGAAGTTAGTTGCAGAGGCCTCGGTTCGGTCGGCCGGTGGATTGCGCGGGATCCAACAACCAGCTTGCCGTATTCCGGCGGTCACAAAGGCGCCCTTGACGCCGTATCCTCTGGGTGGATCATTAAACGACAACCTAACTTCGATCGTAGACTAGATGCCCAGCGCACCGCGCCAAATCAAGCAATCGCTAGCCACACCGATAACGATCGCTTACGGCGATGGCATTGGGCCGGAGATCATGGATGCAACACTGAATATTCTTGCCGAGGCGGGGGCCCAGTTTAGTCCTCAAACCATAGAGGTTGGCGAGAAGGTCTACCACCGCGGATTCGTTTCCGGTATCGGTCCGGACGGGGAGCATTAGCTGCGCGGACCAAAGTATTCTTAAAAGCGCCGGTATTGACACCGCAGGGCGGCGGGCGCAAAAGCGTCAACGTGACGGTGCGAAAAGCGTTCGGCTTATACGCCAACGTCAGACCGTGCGTGGCGTATGCTCCCCATATAGCGACGCGATTCGTCAAGCTCGAAATCCTTTGCACCTTCAATGATGAGCTGGGCTACTCGATGGGTCATGGTCAGTAACCCGTGACCTTTATCTAAGCGCGCAGCACCGGTGGTCAGCAGACAAAAGAATTCCTGAAAACGTTTCGCATGGCGTGCGAACTTCTGGTGTCAAGGGTGAGTCATAGCACCCAGCAACTCTGGGCGTGAGATAGCCGGCGCCGGGACTCCATCACTAATGTTTGTCTGCTGCTTATGGCGGGAGATTTTATTTGATCAAGCCGGATTTGCGTGCGTTGCCCAACAATATTGAACTTAGTAACAAAGAATGGATGAGTATTGAATAAGCTCAGCTGGACCATAGCAGTAGTTTTGATAGCGATTTGGAGTTTGTTGTGCATCGGCAGTTATGCCCTCCTAAATATTTCCGCGGAGTGGATAACGCAGAACGCTGACAGCGTATCCAATCGTCCGAACATTACCGATTGGCTCGTGTGGGGACTTGGTTTCGTTCGCGCTATCGGAGCCTTCGTCGTAGTGGGTCTATGGGCGTTTGTCTCGCTTGCGATCGTCTTGGTTGCGTGGCTTGTTCAGCGAAGCCGAAAATTGCTTGGCGGGCGTTCGTACTTAAATATGCCACACAATGGTTAATCACTGCTGATGCGGAAATAGCTCATGACCGAGATTGCGCACACGGGTACGCCTGTACTGTATGTGGGATTTTCACTACTTGTCATCTTGTTGCTGCTCATCGACTTCTGGGTGTTGAGGGCACAGGGTAGCCACCGCGTGTCTGTTAAGGAGGCTGCTAGTTGGTCAATAGTGTGGTTTCTGGCCGCTCTGACATTCGGCGCTTGGCTATGGTGGCATCTAGACGGTATGCACAGCCCTGAAATTGCGAAACAGAAAACGCTCGAATACTTTACCGGCTATTTGATCGAAAAGGGTCTCGCGATTGAGAACGTGTTTATCTGGATCACCATCTTCGCTTATTTCTCTATACCGCCCGAATATCAAAAGCGCGTGTTGTTGTGGGGCGTGGTCGGGGCCATCATAATGCGCGCCGGCCTGATTTATCTCGGGGCGATTATGATCCAGCAGTTCACGTGGATTTTTTATGTGTTCGGGGCGTTTCTAGTTTTTACCGGAATCAAGATGTTTTTGTTCGCCAACCAAAAGATGGATCTGTCCAAGAATCCCGTTTTAAACTGGGTGCGCGGTCATGTGAGAATCACTGAAACGCTGCACGGCGAAAATTTCACCGTGATTCAGAATGGCCTGCGCTATGCGACTCCGCTTTTATTGGTGCTTGTATTGGTAGAAGTAAGCGACCTGATCTTCGCGGTGGACAGCATTCCGGCTATCTTTGCGGTTACTAAGGATCCGTTCATCGTTTTTACCGCCAACACTTTCGCCATTCTTGGATTGCGCGCGATGTATTTCTTACTGGTTGATATGGCGGATCGTTTTCACTTGCTTGGCTACGGATTAGCGACCATTGTTACGCTAGTCGGTGTGAAAATGCTGATCATGGATTTTTACAAGGTTCCGATTCCGTGGATGCTCGGCGGTGTCGCCGCGATCCTTGCGATCTCCATTTTTGCCAGTCTCGCAACGAAACCCAAGCACGTTGCCGCACTCCCTTAAGCATGGCGCAGCATTGGCTTCGAACCAGCAGCGCCGTATTGAGCATAGCGCTTTCGGTATGGTTGTATCCCGCATACGGGCAGTCGCACGCCAGCCCAAGCGCCAGTACGTTAGAGGATCCGCGTATTGATGTGAGCGGAGAAAACCCGGTCTATGCAAAACGTAGAATATTTCTTTCCTACGACTGGCAAGACTTGGAAGATGGGAAGGCGCTAAACCGGGTTCGGTTGCGGATGTTGCAGCCATTCGGAGCAGACGCGCGCTACTCCTGGCAGGTCGAGCTGCCTTACGAACGGCTTCAAGAAACTAATGGCGATGTGATTCAGGGTGTTTCTGACATCGCTACGCGGCTCAATTGGGCCGTTAGCCGCACCCCGGAATTGCGCCAAAACCTCGGTCTCAACATCCAATGGCAGACGGCGCAAGACCGGCGATTGAGCGACAATGCGACATTACTCATGCCGCAGTATGCTTTTTCTCATGCGCGTTCCGATACGTTTGTCATCAACGGGCAACTCATCTACGCGCGTGCCGTGGATCGCGCGCTTGGCGCGCCAAGAGTAAATCGTCTTACTTTTGAACCGAGCATGACGGTGCTACTTCCGGACAGTTGGTCATGTACATTGGCAACCAGGACGAGTTGGAATTTCGAACGTAAAAAACTCGCCGCGAGCGTTAGAGGAACCCTGGGTTTCGTAATCGGGCAACGACAGCAGTGGGAGTTCGACGCCTTCGCCGAGCACGCTTTGACGGACTTTGCGCGTCAGACGCAATTTGAGAAACGAGTTGGTTTTGATCTTGTCCGTTATTTCTAGTCGAGCCCGAGGCTACTAGCATGTTTTCTGTTGGCACGCGCGCATGGGTGACGGTTTGCTGGGTCGGCAGTATTGCTATGCTGGGGTTGGGCGCATGGCTCGTTTGTTACGCGCCAAATTGCACCGTCACTAATTTAGATGCAACGTTGCTGGACTGGTTTGCACAACGACGCAACGAAACATTTGACTCGTTTTTTCGCGCCGTGACTTGGTTGGGATCGATCGCGGTGCTCGTGCCGGCAGTCGTTGCAGGTATGTCGCTGCTAGCCTTTCGGCGGCGAATCCGTGAGGGGCTGTTTCTCGGTCTGGCGCTGGGCGGTACGTTTGTGATCGTACATGTGAGTAAACTCGTCGCTGCACGACCACGTCCCGCGGATATCAACGCGGTCATTGCAATGCCGTGGGATTTGTCGTTTCCGAGCGCGCATTCGGCCCAGATTGTCGCCGTTGTACTCGCAAGCCTCATCGTTATCAGTCGTTTAGGCCGGGGCTGGCTAAAATGGCTCGTGCCAATCGGGGTGTTATGCGTGTTTCTGGTTGCCCTGTCGCGAATTTACCTTCAAGTACATTATCCGTCCGATGTCCTGGCCGGTACGCTTGCTGCTGGCTTGTGGGTTTTTGGACTCGCCAAGCTAATGTTTCTCAGGGGATCAAAATAAATCAATATGCGAAATAAATTCCTTGGTATTGGCCAGCCTGGCTACCACCCGCTACGCAAGCTGCGAACCGTGGTTTCTGGACTACGATACGCGGTGCTGCAAGACTTCAGCGTAGGTTACAAAGTCGTACTGTCCGTGGTGGTGCTCGCCTTGGCTTTCGCGCTTCGCCAATGGGTTGACGCTCTTCTTATCTTGCTCGCCACCGGACTCGTACTGACTGCGGAAATACTAAATACCGCTATCGAGGCGATGTGCGACTTTGTCGAATCTAAACACAATGACAAGATCAAAGTCATCAAGGATGTTGCCGCCGCTGGCGTTGGAATCAGCATTCTTGTATGGGTGGTGATTCTATTGGCGGAAATCTCGCGGTTGTGGTCTGCATTCTTAGGCTGACGGCGGGTGGTCAGTGCAACACAAGGAAATGAAAATTTCGATTTTGCCGGGATTGCGAATCGGCTAAACTACAGCCTTCAATTTTTTCCGGAACTGCCAGATGAATCTGAATCGCTATCAAAAAATTTGTGTAACGCTTGGGCTCGCATGTTTTCTCTTCCTACCACTAAGAGGCTATGCTGCGGATAAGTCTGTCGTGGGTACCTGGCAGTTGTTGTCCTGGGTCTCGGAAGATGCGGAATCGGGCAAGATCAGCAATGTGTTCGGCGAGCGGCCAAACGGGTATTTGATTTACACCGCAGGTGGCCGCATGTCCGTCAATCTTTCCGCCGACGGGCGCAAGCCATTGAGCGGCGACCGCTTCAGCACGCCGGCCGAAGAGCGGGCGCAAGCGTTTTCTACGGCGATCGCCTATTCCGGCACTTATGATCTCACCACCGACGGTATCATGCACCACGTCGAGGTGGCGACGTTTCAGAATTGGGTGGGTACGGAGCAATTCCGTTACGTTGTCGTCCAAGGCGAGACGATGAATGTCAAGACGCCACCGATCAAAGGGCCGCCGGACGGAAAAACCAAAGTCATGACCTTGGTGTTCAAGCGCCTCGAGTAACGTCAGAAGATCGCGCGATGGCAAAAAAATCCGCCGCGAAAAAAGGACGAAGATCGGTCGCGCGTGCCAGTGTGCCGGAGTGGGAGCGTGGTTATAAGAGCCATGTTTATTGGCTGGGTAAACGCAAGTTGGGCCGGGTTTGGCTTCAGCCTGCGGACTTTGATGGAAACAAATATGCGTGGCAAGCCTTCACCAAAACCGCCGTCGCCGCGACATTGGCCGAAGCCAAGCGGGCGGTGGAGTTCGTCGCTCGCGCCGAACGCAAGCAATTGAGTTTATTCGACGACAATGTTTATTTCGAAGGCTTGTGAGGGGTGGCCTGGTGCTGCACGTACCCTAGCTCGACTGTTTTGAGTGGATGGACTGTGGCTAGCAGCATTTTGCTCAGTTGTCTGCGCGGTGCTTAGCGCGGGGTGCGCAACGATGAAACGATCGATCCAATTCCCCCTTGTCATCGCCCATCGTGGCGCGAGCGGGTATTTACCGGATCACACCCTCGAAGCCTACGCACTGGCGATCGAACAAGGTGCGGACTACATCGAACCGGATTTGGTAGCAACGCAAGATGGCTATCTCATAGCACGTCACGAACCGAATCTGATCGCAACAACCAACGTTGCCGGGCATTCCGAATTCGCTGATCGTAAGCGCAAAGCCAACGTCGATGGCGTCGAAGAGGAGGGGTTTTTCGCGAGTGATTTTACGCTGACCGAGATTAGGACCCTCGGCGCCGTGCAGCAGTTTGCGGAACGCGATCAGTCGCTGAACGGTCGGTTCAAGGTGCCGACCTTTGAGGAGGTTGTCGCGCTCGCCAAACGCAAATCCCAGGAGGAGCGTCGAACCATCGGCCTCTATCCCGAGACCAAGCATCCGACTTACCATCGCCAACTCGGACTCGCGCTCGAAGATCGACTGATTGCTGCGCTTAAGGCAGCCCGGTGGCATCGCCGCGACGCCCCGGTGTTCATTCAATCATTCGAGCGGAGCAGCTTGCGTTATTTGCGAGAGCACATTCAAGTGAAGCTGGTGCAACTGGTCACGGCGAGCGACGTGAGCGCCGACGGCACGCTGGAATTTAGCCTACCCCATGGGCGGCCCTACGACTGGAGGGTAAGCGATCCGGCGCGCACCTTTGGCGATCTCATCACGCCGCAAGGATTAGCGGAAATCAAAACTTACGCTGAGGGTGTGGGTCTGTGGAAACCGCTGCTGATTAGTTCTGCGACTCAGGCGAGCGGTGTGGCTGCGCATAACGAAGCGAATCGAACCTTGCTCCCGTCATCGCAAGTGATCGACGACGCACACCGTGCGGGTCTCCTCGTTCACGCTTGGACTTTTCGCAATGAGCAACATCGACTTGCGGCCGATTACCGAGGCAATCCGATCAACGAATATCTCAAGTTCTATCAGCTTGGCGTGGATGGGGTGTTCAGCGATTTCAGCGACACGGCGGTCGAAGCGCGCCGGATTTTTAAAGGCCAACAAAGTGCCAAACCGTAGGATCGGAAGAGCACAGGCGAACCCCATGGCCCATACCAGAAGACGCTCATCAATATTGCCTTCCCGCATAGCATGCCTTGGGCGCCGCACTAGTATTGCCTGCCAGACCATCGCCTGTCGCGATCAGGTTTTACTCGGCGACGTTGATTCTTTATAATGCCCTCGTAGTTTCACTCTTGATCGCCGCATTTCGCGCTGCTTCCCATCCACCAAAAAATAAATTTCAACTATGCGTGCCTCACAATTTTTTCTTTCCACTCTTAAAGAAGCACCCGCGGAAGCGGAACTCGTCAGCCACAAATTGATGCTGCGCGCCGGCCTCATCAAGAAATTGGGGTCGGGACTTTACAGTTGGATGCCGCTGGGTTTGCGCGTGTTGCGCAAGGTTGAGCACGTGGTGCGCGAAGAAATGGATGCGAGTGGTGCGATAGAGTTGTTGATGCCCGCCGTGCAGCCGGCGGAGTTGTGGCGGGAATCGGGGCGCTGGGCGCAATTCGGTCCACAGATGTTGAAGATCAAGGATCGCCATGATCGCGATTTTTGTTTCGGCCCAACCCATGAGGAAGTCATTTCCGACATCGTGCGGCGCGAGATTAAAAGTTATCGTCAGTTGCCGATTAATTTTTATCAGATACAAACCAAGTTTCGCGATGAGATTAGGCCGCGCTTCGGGGTGATGCGGGCACGTGAATTTGTTATGAAAGACGCCTACTCATTTCACGCCGACAGCGTGAGTTTGGAAGCGACTTATCAGGCGATGTACGACGCTTATTCGCGCATCTTTACCCGACTCGGTTTGAAGTTTCGCTCCGTTGCCGCGGATACCGGCGCCATCGGCGGTACGGGCTCCCACGAGTTTCACGTACTTGCGGATTCCGGCGAAGATGCAATCGTGTTCTGCCCGACGTCGGACTACGCCGCGAACGTCGAATTGGCCGAAGCCATCACGCCAGAAGGCAAGCGGGGCGCGGCTCTTGAGCCTATGGCTAAAGTGGCCACGCCAGGTAAAAAGACTTGCGAAGACGTTGCGAAATTCCTTAAGTTGCCGTTGACTCAAACGGTGAAATCCATTGTCGTGGTGGCGGACGAGAAGTTGGTGATGCTGTTGCTGCGTGGCGATCACGTGCTCAATGAGGTGAAGGCCGGAAAGATTCCCGGCTTACAGGATTTTCGCCTCGCCAGCGCGGAAGAGATTCAAGTCAAAGTCGCTGTGCCGGTCGGCTACATGGGGCCGGTCGGGTTGCGCGATGGGGTGACGATCATCGCCGACCGCAGCGTCGCGGGGATGGGCGATTTCATCTGCGGCGCGAACGACGACGGATATCACCTAACCGGCGTGAATTGGGGTCGTGATTTGCCGGAACCGGGTTTGATTGCGGACATTCGCAACGTCGTCGTGGGCGATCCCAGTCCCGACGGCAAAGGAACACTTGCGATTGCGCGCGGCATCGAAGTCGGCCACATTTTCCAATTGCGCAAAAAATATTCCGAAGCGCTCGGCGTCACATTTCTCGACGAAGGCGGCAAGTCGCAAACCATGGAAATGGGCTGTTACGGCATCGGCGTGTCGCGCATTGTCGCGGCGGCGATCGAGCAAAATTACGACGAGCGCGGCATTATTTGGGCGAAATCCATGGCGCCGTTTCAGGTTTACATCGCGCCCATCGGCTTCAAAAAAAGCGCCGAAGTGCGCAAAGCGGCCGAAACGCTGCACGACGAAATCACGGCGTCGGGCTTAGAGGTATTGCTCGACGATCGCGACGAGCGGCCCGGGGTGATGTTCGCCGACCAGGAGTTGATAGGTGTGCCCCATCGAATCGTCGTCAGCGATCGCGGCTTAAAAGAAAATTTGTATGAATATCAACGACGTGGTGAAACAGACGTTCACAAATTGGACTTGCAAACTGTGTTGCAACGGCTAAAATAATGGTTATGAATTTACCCCGCTCTCCTTTGCTCGGCAAGATCATCCCGCGCGCACTCGTCGCGTTGTCGTTGGCGCTGAGTATTGGTGCCGCGAATGCCGGCGCGCAACGCGAAGAACAGCTTTCCGACAGCGTTAAATCGGCATTGCACAAAGCCGTTGCCGACACGCCGATCTCCCGTAACTACTTCGAATCGGAAGCGCACGAGCAGACTTGGCTTGGCGAAATGTCGAGCCGTTTGAAAAAGAAATTCGGCGAAGTCGATGATAGTCTGGATTTTCTGCGCACCGTTCGCTATGAAGCGATGCGCGCGGGACTCGATCCGGAAATGGTG
>JANMJR010000072.1:0-11799 GCA_031371465.1 Pseudomonadota bacterium | reverse complement strand
TTCGTCGAATTGAGTGATGTGCGGAATGGCGAGCCAGTTGCGATGCAGTACGGGGCCGGAAATTTTCTTAATGCGCGACAAGGGCTTCGATTCAATCGCGCCAAATTTGCTGAAGTCCACATTCGGCAGATCGGGCAAGTTTGGCGCGAAGTTGACGCTGCTCGCGGCGCCGCGATTCGTCGGCGCGCCGCCGTCGGCAATAGCTTGTTTGACAAAGCCCTGCACGTCCTCTTTGGTGATGCGACCTTTGTCGGCAGTACCGGTTACCGCGTTCAAATTAACACCGAGCTCGCGGGCGAATTTGCGCACCGATGGGCTCGCGTGGGGATTGCCCTCGGAACTCGTTGCGGACGCGGCCACAGGCGGTGGTGGCGCGACGATGATCGTGCGCGAGGGATCGAACACGGGCGTCGGCGCGGCGGCTGGCGCTTCTTTTGCAGGCACAGCAATGCTGGCGGCTCGCTCGATGGCCACTTGGGCGACGGCCTTGGCTTGCTGTTCGGCGGCGGCCATTTCGAGCATCATGAACAACGTGCCCTGGGACACTTTGTCGCCGACCTTAACTTTTAATTCCTTCACGACTCCGGCCGAAGGCGAGGGGATTTCCATCGTTGCCTTGTCCGATTCCAGGACCAATACGCTGGCGTCGTTTTGCACCGTATCGCCGGCCTTCACCAAAATTTCGATGATTTCCACATCTTTGAAATCACCGATGTCGGGTACTTTTATTTCGACTAAGTTGCTCATGAATATTCCGTAAAAATTTTTAGAAATTCTGGATGCTTCGTATTATATGGGGATTGAGGGAGTGCGTTTTATAGTGTTGTTAGTAACGTGGCCATTCACTCAATTTCGATCCGCCGGCCCTCATGGCCCTAGGCCAGCGGCTAGCCTCGGGCTACCCCGCCTTAGCCCTCTCCCGCCGAGCGGGAGAGGGGCAGGGGTGAGGCCGGGCGTCGCCCATTTTCGTCAACGTCTAAACTAACCGCGGATTATCTTTCTCCGGATCGATGCCGTATTTCTTGATTGCCGCGCTCACCACGCTATGTTTGATTGTCCCTTCGTCGGCCAAGGCTTTCAACGCGGCGAGAGTGACGAAGTGGCGATCGACCTCAAAGAATTTGCGCAATTGCTGGCGGCTGTCGGAACGTCCGAAGCCATCGGTACCCAACGCGACATAACGGCCGGGCACGAATTCGCGAATCTGATCGGCATAGGATTTCATATAGTCGGTGGCCGAAACGGCAGGCCCAGCGTGCCTCTCCAGGCATGCTGTCACGTAAGGCACGCGGGGCTTCGCTTCTGGGTGCAGCATGTTCCAACGCGAGCAATCAAGGGCGTCGCGGCGAAGCTCGTTAAAGCTGGGTGCGCTCCAGATGTCGGATTCGACACCCCAGTCTTTTTTCAGCATGTCGGCGGCGGCGATCACTTCGCGGAAAATCGTGCCGGAGCCGAGCAACTGCACGCGCGGTGCTTTGGATTTTGCCGCGCCCGGTTGGAACAAATACAGGCCTTTGATAATGCCGTCCTCGGCGCCCTTGGGCATTTCGGGATGAACGTAATTTTCGTTCATCAACGTCAAATAATAAAAAACGTTTTCCTGCTTCTCGTACATGCGCTTCATGCCGTGGTGAATGATCACCGCGACTTCGTAGGAGAAAGTCGGATCGTAGGAAATACAATTGGGAATGAAGGATGCGTGCAAATGGCTTTGTCCGTCTTGATGTTGCAAGCCTTCGCCGTTGAGCGTGGTGCGTCCGGCGGTGCCGCCGAGCATGAAGCCGCGCGCTTGAATATCACCGGCTGCCCAGGCCAAATCGCCGATGCGCTGAAAGCCGAACATCGAGTAATAAATGTAGAACGGAATCATGTTGACGCCGTGATTTGAATAGGCGCTGGCGGCGGCGATCCACGACGACATGGCGCCCGCTTCGTTGATGCCTTCTTCCAAAATCTGGCCGGCTTTGTCTTCGCGATAATAGAGCAATTGATCTTTATCGACCGGCGTGTAGAGTTGGCCTTGCGAGGAATAAATGCCGAGGGTGCGGAACAGACCTTCCATACCAAACGTGCGCGCCTCGTCGGGGATGATCGGTACAACAAATTTGCCGATTTCCTTGTCCCGCGTGAGCATGGTGAGCATGCGTACGAAGGCCATGGTGGTGGAAATCTCGCGCTCTTCCGTGCTTTTGAGCAGCACTTCGAAGGTTTCCATCGGCGGAATTTTGTGCGCCGGCGCGGTTTGGCGGCGCGACGGCAAATAACCACCGAGGGCTTTGCGATGTTCTTTCAAGTACACGATGATGGGATCGTCATCGGCCGGTTTGTAGAACGGCACGTCGGCGATTTTGTCGTCGGGGATCGGCACGTTGAAGCGATCGCGGAATTTCTTAAGCGCCTCGACGTCCATTTTCTTTTGTTGGTGCGTGGTGTTTTTCGCTTCGCCGATGGCGCCCATGCCGTAGCCTTTTACGGTCTTGGCGAGGATGACGGTCGGTTGGCCTTTGTGTTTTGTGGCTGCAGCGTACGCGGCGTAAATCTTGTGTGGATCGTGGCCGCCCCGATTGAGGCGCCAGACATCGTCGTCGGTCATGCGCGAGACTAACTCCAATGCCTTCGGATGTTTGCCGAAAAAATGTTTGCGCACGTAGGCGCCATCGTTGGCTTTGTAGTTTTGATATTCGCCGTCGACGGTTTCTTCCATGATTTTTTGCAGGACGCCGTCTTTGTCTTTCGCGAGCAGCGGATCCCAGTATGAACCCCAAATCACCTTAATGACATTCCAACCGGCCCCGCGAAAATCTGATTCCAACTCTTGAATAATTTTGCCATTGCCGCGCACGGGGCCGTCAAGCCGCTGCAAATTGCAGTTGATCACAAATACCAGGTTATCGAGATTTTCACGCATCGCCATGCCGATGGCGCCGAGGGATTCCGGCTCATCCATTTCGCCGTCGCCGCAAAAACACCAGACCTTGCGATTTTCCGTGTTGGCGATGCCGCGCGCATGCAGGTATTTCATGAACCGCGCTTGGTAAATTGCCATCAGCGGGCCCAAGCCCATGGATACCGTCGGGAACTGCCAAAAGTCAGGCATTAGCCACGGGTGTGGGTAGGAAGTTACGCCTTTGCCATCCACATCGCGGCGGAAGTTGTTGAGTTGCTCTTCGGTTAAGCGGCCTTCCAGGTAGGCGCGCGCGTAGATGCCGGGGGCGGAATGGCCTTGGAAATAGATCAAATCCCCGCCGTGGTCGGGGGTGGGGGCATGCCAAAAATGATTAAAGCCAACGCCAAACAACGTCCCGACCGAGGCGAAACTGGCAATGTGGCCACCGAGTTCATCGTCATTCTTGTTGGCGCGCACCACCATCGCCAGGGCATTCCAGCGACAGATTGAACGAATGCGTTCTTCCATGGCGGCGTCGCCCGGTGAGCGCTCCTCCATTTGCGGGGGGATGGTGTTGATATAGGCGGTGTTGGCACTGTAGGGGATATAAGCGCCGGAACGCCGCGCTTTGTCCGTGAGTTGCTCGATCAGGTCATGGGCGCGGGCAGGGCCTTCCCGTTCGATAACAGCGTCCAGCGCGTCAAGCCATTCCAGTGTCTCGTTTTGGTCAAAATCTGGCACGGCGGCCATAAATTCTCCTAGAAGTCTGAGTTTGTTCTACGACGGTCGTACGAAAATCCAATCACGCCAAATTTCTAAAGGATTCCATTAAATTTATGTTGAAAAAACATATACATTTGAGATAAACTAAAGGTAAATACGAAGTAGTGGCATTAAAGGTTTATAAATTAGGGGAAAAGCTGCAATGTGCCGGCAGCGTGGTGTCAAACACCAACAAGGGATTAGCGACCATCTGCTTGGATAAGGCAATGTTTAATGCGTATCATGGCGGCAGCTTCATGGATCACATGAATTGCGGTTAGTGAGTTGTAAATAGATGACTGTATTGTAAAGATTTTGTATGGCTACGGGAAGTAGCGCAACGGGTTTGGTGAGTTTAATTTTAACGGGTGAGGCAACGATCAAGCCTGTCTTAGCTTTTGGGATTTTGTACTAACAATGACAATGAGTGGCGCAATCGAGATAGTCAGTCGGACGGATCCGGGAAAGGTGCGCTCGCATAATGAGGATTTTGTCGCACACGAAAGTGAGATGGGGCTGGTGCTGTTAGCCGATGGTATGGGGGGCTATAACGCCGGCGAAGTCGCGAGCGGCATGGCCGCGCGCATTATTATCGAAGGCTTGACTCATTCCTGGCGTGCTACGACGGCGACCAAGCGCTCCATAGCTAACGGCACGGTGGATGCGGGTAGCTCGATTCAGGCGCAAGTTGAGCGCGCCAACTGGGCGATCTTTGAAAAAGCGCAAAACGAACCGCAATGTGCCGGGATGGGAACAACACTGGTGACGGGGTTGTTTTATGACAATCGACTTACCGTGGGGCACATCGGCGATTCGCGCATGTATCGGTTGCGCGGTGAGGTATTGGATCAGATTACCAAGGATCATTCGCTGTTGCAGGAGCAAGTCGACGCCGGTCTGATCAAAAAAGAAGATGCGCGAAAATCGCGTAATAAGAATTTATTGACCCGGGCGCTGGGAATCGACCCCAAGGTTGAGGCGGAGATTCACAGTCATTCGGTATTGCCCGGTGACACCTACTTGCTGTGCTCTGATGGTTTGAACGATATGGTCGCGGATGAAGAGATTCGCCTCACGTTATTGGCATTAAAGTCGAACTTAGCATTGGCGGCAGAGCAATTGGTGTTGTCGGCGAATGATAACGGCGGCCGTGACAACGTCTCGGTGGTTTTGGCGAAAATATTGCAGCCCTTCCCCGCGACACGCGGTTGGATGGCGCGGTTGAAGTCCTGGTTTAGTTCACGAGGAAATTAAGATGGCGGGAAAACTAATTTTGAGTCTCGACGGTGCGGTGCTTGGCGAATATCCCCTTGCGAAGGAACGCGTTCTGATTGGGCGCAAACCCCATAACGACATTCAGATCGATAACCTCGCGGTGAGCAGCGAGCACGCTGCCGTGATTACCATCCTCAGCGATTCGTTCATGGAAGATCTGGGCAGTACCAATGGCACTTTGGTTAACGGCCAAATGGTCAAAAAACACTTCTTGCAAAACGGTGATGTGATCGAGTTAGGCAAGCATCGACTCAAGTACCTTAACGATTTGCCGAGTACCACGACTGCCGAAGACTTCGAGAAAACCATGGTGATGCGCCGACCCGCTGCAGCCGCAGTGGCCCAACTTGCCAAGGAAAGCAATCTGCTGGGCGGCGATACGCTTACCGGTAAACAAGTATTCACCGGTACGGCGACGGCGCGCCCCGTCAGCCTTTCTGCGGCGCCATCTCCCGCAGTCGATCTCGCAGCGCCGGTTGCAACCCGTGCCTCGATCCAAATCCTAAACGGCGGTAACGCGGGCCGAGTGATGGAATTGACCAAGACCTTAACGACGCTCGGCAAGCCGGGGGTTCAGGTCGCGGTGATTACCAAGCGCCCGACGGGGTATTTTATTACGCATGTGGAAGGCGTGACGTTCCCCGTGTTGAATGGTGTTAACCTAAGCGCGCAAGCACAACTGCTGGCCGATCATGACATTATCGAAATCGCCGGGATCAAGATGGAATTCTTCATGAGTGCGGCGCAGTAGTCGGCGGTTGAACGGTTCATGCGCTTTGAAGTTCTCGGCTGTAGCGGAGGGATTGGCGCCAATCTAAGAACGACAGCGTTTTTGGTCGATGATGATGTCCTGATCGACGCCGGCACCGGGGCGACCGATTTGAGTCTCACGCAGCTCGCCAAAATCGATCATGTATTTTTGACCCATTCACACCTCGATCACATCGCCGCAATTCCCTGGATTGTTGACACAGTCGGCAGTGCGCGCGACAAACCGCTTGTGGTTCATGCATTGGACGCGACGATCAAGGCCTTGAAAGAGCATATTTTTAACTGGCTTATTTGGCCTGACTTCACGAAGATTCCGACGGCGGAGCATCCGTACCTGAAATTTGAGTCGATGACTACTGGCGCCGCCGTAATACTGGGCGCCCGAACCATCACCTCGATTGCGTCGAATCACGTCGTGCCGACGGTTGGCTACTGGATCGATAGCGGTCGCAATAGTTTGATATTTAGCGGCGATACCAGTTCAAGTGACGCATTGTGGCAAACTGCGAATCGGTGCGAAAATCTGCGTTACCTATTGATCGAAACCGCATTTGCCAATCGTGATCGTGTCGTTGCCGAAGCATCGAAGCACCTGTATCCGCTTCAGTTAGCCGAGGAACTGATTAAATTCACCGGCCAAGCAGAGATCTTTGTGACGCACATGAAGCCCGGAGAGGAAGATTTGATCATGGCGGAAATCGCCGCGGCGGTTGAAGGGCGCCAGCCACGGCGGCTCAATCATGGTCACGTGTTTGAATTCTAGGCGATAATAGGCCTGCATTTGAAAAGTGCTTGATATCATTCGCTGCCGTTCCTGATTTCTCCTGGACCAGGCGGGCGAAAAGTGGCAAGGCAAATTGGAACTGTTAACAACGATGAAATGTCTTGTGTTGGCAATTGTAACGTTTATGCTGCTGGGTTTAGTCGCATAAGGTAGGGTTCAAATGAGCGCCGTACTAGAGCCAAAAAATACCGCACCGAGAGGCGATTCCAATCCGAATGCCCGCGCGGATTTTGCGAAGAGACTACAGGCCATCAGTGATCGTGCCTTGAGCGCGACCACGCTCGACGAATTGATGGTGGATCTTAGCAAAGAAGCGTGCGAATTGTTCGAGGCTGATCGCCTCACTTTGTATACCCTCACGGATGATAAGTCATCGCTTATCTCCCGCGTCAAGACTGGCCTGTCCTCGTTCAAGGATCTCAAACTCCCCATCACTGAAACGAGTGTTGCGGGGTACTGCGCGTACCACAAGGCGGTTTTCAAAGTAAACGATGCGTACGATGAAGTCGAACTGAAAAAATACAATCCTCGATTGCATTTCTTAAAAGAGGTTGATCGTCGCACCGGCTATCGCTCTAAACAAATGTTACTGGCGCCGGTACTCAGCGCGGACGAACGGCCGCAGCTCTTGGGCGTGTTGCAGCTTATCAACACCACGACCGGACTGCCATTTCCCGACGGTGATCTCGCGCGGGTATCGGAGTTATCCAAAGTCCTGGCGCCGGCATTTCGTCCGCGCCACCAGGCGCAGCAAATCGGTTCGAAGTATGACTACCTGGTGTCCGATAACGTTATTTCCGCCGGGGAATTAGACCTCGCCGTGCGCTCCGCACGGCGCAAGAACATCGACATCGAAAATGTCCTGATCGACGAGTTTCAGATCAAATTATCGATACTCGGCCAAGCGTTGGCAAAGTTTTTCCGGGTTGGCTATGAACCTTATCGGTCTGATCGGATTCGGCCGATGGATCTGCTGCGCAATATCAAGCGCGAGTATGCAATGAGTACGCAGTGGCTCCCGGTCGAGGAAAACAAGGATGGCCTCGTCATTATGACGACGGATCCGGAGCGAATTCGCGCGTCGCACGTAGTGCGAAACGTCTTCGACAAGCAAAAGCTGGTGTTTAAAGTTACCACCAACAGCGAGTTTGTCCAGACGCTGGATCAATTTTTCTCCGAGACCACCGGCGGTGGCGGCTCCATCGACGACATGTTGTTGGGCATGGAGCAAGACGGTGGTGAGGACTCGTTGGCGCCCGAAGACGTCTCGGCTGCCTCGGACAACGAACTGGTGAAGTTTGTAAACAAAGTCATTATCGACGCCTATAACCAGGGGGTTTCGGATATTCACATCGAGCCCTATCCCGGCAAGAATAAGACCGAGATTCGTTTTCGCAAAGACGGCTCGCTCATGTTGTACATCGAGGTTCCGGCGAGTTATCGCTCGCCCTTGGTGACCCGGCTTAAGATCATGTGCGATCTGGATATTTCGGAGCGCCGCAGGCCCCAAGACGGCAAAATTAAGTTCAAAAAATACGGCCCGCTCGACATCGAGTTGCGGGTGGCGACCATTCCGACCGCCGGTGGGTTAGAAGACGTCGTCATGCGTATTCTGGCGGCGGGCGAGCCTTTACCGCTGGAAAAGCTTGGCCTGTCCAAACGCAATGAGGAAAATCTTAAGCAAGTTGTCAGCAAACCGTACGGCTTGTTTTTTTGCTGTGGCCCGACGGGTTCTGGTAAGACCACGACGCTGCACTCGGTGCTCAAACACATTAATACCGTCGATACCAAGATTTGGACTGCTGAAGATCCCGTCGAGATTACGCAAAAGGGCCTGCGTCAGGTTCAAATGAACAACAAAGCCGGGCTGAATTTTGCGACGGCGATGCGCGCGTTCTTACGCGCCGATCCGGATGTGATTATGGTCGGTGAGATGCGCGATAAGGAAACGACCCAGATCGGTATCGAAGCATCGCTGACGGGCCACTTGGTGTTCTCTACACTCCACACCAACAGCGCGCCGGAAAGTATTCTGCGCCTGCTTGACATGGGGATGGATCCGTTTAACTTTGCCGACGCCATTCTCGGTATTCTCGCGCAGCGTCTGGCCAAGCGCCTGTGCGCGAATTGCAAAAAACCGCAGATCGCGACCCAAGATGAAATTAAGCGCTTGTTGACCGAGTATTGCGAAGAATTAACCAATACCTCCGATTGGAAAAGCGATCCGCAGGGATCATTCCGCAAGGTGTATGAAGATTGGGTCAAGGAATACGCTAATGAGAAAGGCGAATTTACGCTCTACAGCCCCGTCGGGTGCGATACTTGCAGTGGAACGGGATATCGCGGCCGGATCGCGTTACATGAGCTGATGATCGGTAGCGATGCGGTAAAGAAGGCCATTCAAGAAAAAGCCCGCGTGGCTGAGCTCGTTGCGCTGGCGCTATCGGAAGGAATGCGCACGTTGAAGCAGGACGGTATTGAAAAAATCCTGCTCGGCGTAACGGACATTGCACAAGTTCGTGCGGTGTGCATCAAGTAGTCTAGTCTTCCCCCGACTCATTTTGTCCGTGCAGTGTACTGAGTAATCGCCGGTGACGCCTTCCAATCGACGCGGTGCGGGCCATTTCAGTAAGTCTGATGGTGATGCATTCGATCGACTAGATTATCTCACCCGCGTCAGCAAAGATCTTTCCAGCGAACACAACATTAATCGCCTGTTGGAGACGATTCTCGATGCGGCGCAAAATATTACCAACGCGGATGGCGGAACGCTGTACCGCGTTACATCTGAGAAACAACTCGTATTTGAAATTGTTCGGACCGATTCGATAGGCGTCATCATGGGCGGCACCAGTGGTGTGCCGGTTACGCTTCCGCCGCTGGCGCTGTTCGATGCGTCCGGGAAGCCGAATCTGTCGATGGTTGCGCCCTACGCGGTATTGCAGGATGCGACTGTGAATATTGCGGACGCCTATGCCGCCCAAGGGTTCGATTTTTCCGGTACCCGGGCATTTGATGAGGGCACCGGCTATCGTTCGACTTCATTTCTGACGGTGCCGATGAAGAACCATCAGAACGAAATCATCGGCGTGTTGCAGTTGATCAATTCGCGCGATCGCGCGAGCGGAGCGACGATTCCGTTCAGTCCAGCAGACCAACAGTTTACCGAGGCGCTGGCGTCACAGGCGGCCATTGCGCTCACCAATCGATCGTTGATCAGCCAACTGCAAACGCTGTTTGAATCCTTCGTCAGTCTGATCAACAAAGCGATTGACGAAAAATCTCCCCACACCAGCCGCCATTGCGCGCGCGTTCCGGAATTGACCATGATGCTTGCCGACGCGGCGCACAACGTGGAATATGGGCCGCTATCCGGCTTTCGCATGACCGAGCCGGATCGGTATGAGCTGAAACTCGCCGGCCTGTTACACGATTGCGGAAAGATCACGACGCCGGTTCATGTCATTGATAAGGCCACCAAACTTTCAACAATCTTCGATCGAATCGATCTCATCGATACGCGATTCGAAATCTTAGCGCGCGATCTAACAATGAATGGCGGTCAAAGTGAATCAAATCCGGCTGCGGCGCTTGCACAACTCGAGGACGATCGCGCATTTCTTCACCGTGCCAATGTGGGCAGCGAAAGCATGAGCGGCGCAGATCAAGCGCGTATTGCAAGGATCGCAAACTACAGTTACGTCAATGCGGCCGGCGCGACCCAGCCGTTATTGACCGCGGACGAAGTCAAAAATCTAAGCATCGCCCGGGGAACGCTGACCCAAGAAGAGCGCGCAATCATTAACCACCACATTATCGCGTCGATCGATATGCTTGAAGCGTTGCCGTGGCCGAAGCACTTGGAAAAAGTGCCGGAATATGCCGGCGGCCACCATGAGCGCATGGATGGCAAGGGCTACCCGCGCGGCCTGCGTGGCGATCAGATGTCTATTCAAGCGCGGGCGATGGCAATCGCCGATATTTTCGAAGCGCTTACGGCGAAGGATCGTCCTTACAAACCGGCGAAGGCGCTCTCGGAATCCCTGGAAATTTTGGGAAAACTCCGCTTAAATGGGCACATCGATCCTGATCTGTTCGATGTGTTTGTGCGCGAGCGCGTGTACCTCAAATTCGCTGAAGAGTTTCTCGATCCCGAACAAATCGATTCAATCGACCACGCGAAAATTCCTGGCTTCCAGCCCTAATACGCTAAGAACGCCGTTCCAGATTCTTAAGTTCGTCCGTGGTGTTAATGTTGACGAAGCCTTCTGCTTCGTCGTCAAAAGAAACTTCGACGATTTTTAGCGTAGCGTACCAGGCGTCAATTTTTCTCCCGCCGCCGAGAAGAAACTCGCGCAGATGTTCGTGAACCGAGCGACCTACCAAACAAAATACCGGATGCGCCTGGTTGCCGGTTTTTGCAACCGCTAAGTCTGCGGACTGTTCATCACGCGCAGATTTTAGCCGCGCCACCAAATCTAACGGCAAGAACGGCGAGTCGCAAGGGCAGGTGACAATCCATTCGTTCGCCGCTTCGGCCAAGCCACGTTCCAGCCCCGCGAGCGGCCCCGCAAAACCATTAATCGCATCGGGAATAACGCGAAATCCTAGGCGGCCGTAACTGTCAAGATTTTGGTTGGCGTTGATCAATAACTCATTAACCTGGGGACGCAAGCGATCAATCACGCTCGCAACCATTGGGCGCTCGTTAAACAACACCAGCCCCTTGTCGACATGACCCATGCGGCGCCCGAGGCCACCCGCGAGTATGATCCCGGTAATTTTAACGGTAGATATCTTAGTAATCCTAAATTAAGTGAAATGTTGTATCAGCTGCAAGCCGCATGGATACTGGATCGCCACACTGGTCGACTGGAGAGCCGCACCTTGCATTACTCTCAGGCATGCACCTTTTCAGTTCTTGCGGAATAATCGCCGCTCAGTAATTAACCGCGCAATCTAATGAACCGGCAAGTCATCCGAACTCTGCGGCTTGTTGTCTGAGGACGTAATACGAACTAACGAAACTAGCCGGTACTAGATCACCAATTTTTACATAACATTGGATCGGATTGTAAAACACGCAAGGTGCAAGTGCCGCGTTTTTTTCGCGTTTGGGAAAGTGGTCGCGTTTTCTACCACGGACGTCGAGATACGGCGCTGTGTTGCCCATCTAAATATTTTGCATGGGCGCCAATCCTTGATCGCTGGCAATTACGATAATGTTGGAGGCGGGGGTCGGAATCGAACCGGCGTGGACGGCTTTGCAGGCCGCTGCATGACCACTCTGCCACCCCGCCCTGGGGTGTGGCCGCGCGAG
>JANMJR010000071.1:0-1671 GCA_031371465.1 Pseudomonadota bacterium | reverse complement strand
GGCCAGGTTGCGCACGACGATTCACTGTCACAACAAGCGGGCGCGCAGTCCCCTGAAAATACCGAACAAGAATCCGCGGCCGTTGTGGTGTTGCCGGTGGCCGCGACGACACGCAGTGCCGCGTACATCGCCGGAACATTTGATACCAAAGGCCGCGAACTGCTGTTTATTCGCAACTGTTTGGATCGCGCCGGAATTCGCACCATCACCGTCGATCTATCTACGTCGGGCAAACCATCCTCGACAAATGTTAGCCCCGCCGAGGTCGCGCGCCATCATCCGAAAGGCGCGAGCGCGGTGTTCACCGCTGATCGCGGTTCCGCGGTCAGCGCCATGGCCCTGGCGTTCGAGCGATTCATCGCCAATCGGCGCGATGTCGGTGGTTTGATTTCCGCCGGGGGTTCGGGCGGTACGACCCTGGCGACCCAAGCCATGCGGCGCTTGCCGATCGGCGTACCCAAGGTGATGGTTTCGACCGTCGCATCCGGCGATGTCAAAGCCTATGTCGGTCCCGCCGATATCTGCATGATGTATGCCGTTACCGACGTGTCTGGAATTAACCGAATTTCGGAACAGATTTTGTCAAACGCTGCTCATGCGCTCGCCGGCATGCTCGCCCATCGGCGTATTGGCAGCGCCTCAATGTTGACCAAGTCGGCAATCGGCCTGACCATGTTCGGTGTCACCACACCCTGCGTGCAAGCGGTCGCCAAGCAATTGGAAGCGCGTTACGATTGCCTCACGTTCCACGCCACCGGCACCGGCGGTCAGTCGATGGAAAAATTGGTCGCATCGGGCCTGCTCTCCGGCGTGATAGACATCACTACAACAGAGGTGGCCGATGAATTCGTTGGCGGGGTGTTCTCGGCCGGTCCGGAGCGATTCGAATCCATTATTCAAGCGAAAATTCCCTACGTCGGCTCTTGTGGCGCGCTGGATATGGTGAACTTTCACGCCAAAGAAACCGTGCCGGAAAAATTTCGTACCCGCAATCTTTACATACACAATCAGAACGTGACGCTGATGCGCACCACGCCGGAAGAAAACGCCGCGATGGGCGCCTGGATTGCTGCGAAACTTAACCGCATGGATGGACCGGTGCGATTCCTGATTCCCGAAGGCGGTGTGTCGCTGATCGATGCGCCTGGCAAACCGTTCTGGGATCCGGCGGCGAACAAGGCGTTGTTCGCTGCGATTGAGAACAATTTTCGCGCCGGCTCGAATCGCCGCTTGATTCACTCACCCCATAATATTAACGATCCGGAATTCGCCGCGCTCTTGGTCAAGCATTTTGAAGAAGTCATGCTGCAGTCCACCGCGGCCAGCGCCTCGAGATAAACCTATGCCACGCATCGCTCGAAAACAAATACTCGAAAAATTCCGCGCCATGATCGCCCGTTGCGAACCCATTATCGGCGGTGGCGCCGGTACTGGACTGTCGGCAAAATGTGAAGAAGCCGGCGGCATCGATCTGATCGTCATTTATAACTCCGGTCGTTATCGCATGGCCGGACGCGGCTCCTTAGCGGGTCTCTTGGCCTACGGCAATGCCAACGATATCGTCGTTGAAATGGCGCGCGAAGTATTGCCGGTGGTGGTGCACACCCCAGTGCTTGCCGGGGTGAACGGCACCGATCCCTTCATGCTCACCGATCACTTTCTTAGGCAATT
>JANMJR010000039.1:0-5162 GCA_031371465.1 Pseudomonadota bacterium | reverse complement strand
AGCCCGACCTGCGTCACCACGCCAGACACGCGATCGCCATCCAGCAGCAAATCGTCCACCGCTTGCTGGAACAACCACAGATTCGGCTGGCGCTCCAAGCGCCCGCGAATCGCCTGCCGATACAGCACTCGATCCGCCTGGGCGCGGGTCGCCCGCACGGCGGGACCTTTGCTGGCATTCAAAATACGAAACTGAATCCCCGCCTCATCCGCCGCCGCAGCCATCGCGCCGCCAAGCGCATCGATCTCCTTGACCAAATGCCCCTTGCCGATGCCGCCGATGGACGGGTTGCAAGACATTTGCCCAAGCGTCTCAATGCTGTGAGTCAGCAGCAAGGTCGCGCTACCCATGCGCGCGGACGCGAGTGCAGCCTCGGTTCCTGCATGGCCACCGCCAATGACGATGACGTCAAATGTTTTGGGGAAATTCATGGTGAAATTGGAGGATGATCCCGAGCGCTGACAACGTTTCACGTGAAACATCGCGCGAGCAAAAGTGGGATTCTACAGGATTACCGCGAGAAAAATCAGATTTGACTGCACAACTCCGATGTAGGTTGTTTGTCGCGGCCAGGCCAGGGCCCTTATCCAGCTTGCCGTCCAACGATGCATGGCCTGGGAGGCAATACCCATGCGCCTCTCCAGCCGGTTGTTTTGCGCTATTTTCCGATACAAAACCGCGAGAATATCTCCCCGAGCAAATCATCGGCACTAAATTCGCCGGTGATCGTGCTTAGGGCGCTCTGCGCCCGGCGCAATTCCTCCGCCAGCAGTTCGAGTTGGGCTCGCTGTTGGCGCGCCGCTTGCAAGTGCATGCGCGCTCGATTGAGTGCATGCAAGTGACGTTCGCGGGCGGCGAAAACGCCCTCGACGCTGGGCTGCCAGCCAACCGCGCGCAACAACTCAACCTTTAGCACGTCAAGGCCTTGGCCGGTTTTGGCCGAGATAAAAATGCCAGCGTGAGCGTCAGGCACGGCAGGGGGCGGGGGCGCGCTGACTAAGTCGACTTTGTTGAACACCTCGATCACGCGGCGCTCGCCGAGCCGCTCGCGAATCGCGCGATCCTCCTTCGTGCTGCCGAGCGTGGCGTCGATCAGGTGCAGTACGATACTCGCCTGCTCCGCCGCGGCCCAACTGCGCTCGACGCCGAGCCGTTCCACCTCATCGGCGCTGTCGCGCAGGCCGGCCGTGTCGACGATGTGCAGTGGCACGCCCTCGATCTGAATCGGCGCGCGTACCGGATCCCGGGTGGTGCCGGGAATATCCGTGACGATGGCGAGTGGCTCGCCGGCCAGTTGATTGAGCAAGCTCGATTTGCCCGCGTTCGGCCGACCGATAATCGCCACTTGAATGCCGGAGCGCAGCAAACTTCCTTGCTTAGCGGCCGCGAAAACCGACTTTAGTTTTTCTTCAATGCCATTGAGGCGACCATGCACATTGGCCGCTTGGAGGAAATCGATCTCTTCTTCGGGAAAATCCAATGTGGCTTCGACCAACATGCGCAGGTCGATGAGTTCTTTTACCAATCCGAGGATGTGCTGAGAAAATTCGCCGGACAACGAACGCACGGCGCTACGCGCCGCTTCCGCCGTCGACGCCTCGATCAGATCGGCGACCGCTTCGGCTTGGGCTAAATCGAGTTTGTCGTTGAGGTAGGCGCGTTGCGTGAATTCGCCCGGTTGGGCCATGCGCGCGCCCAATTCGAGGCAACGTTGCAACAACGATCGCAACACCGTATCGCCGCCATGGCCGTGTAGTTCCAACACATCTTCGCCGGTGTAGGACGCCGGTGCAGGGAAATAGAGCGCGACGCCCTGGTCGATTAACTCTCCTTTCGAGTCACTGAATTTCACTAACGTAGCGTGGCGCGCCAGTGGAATTTTTCCGATGAGCGCTTTCGCAAATTCGCCCAGCGCGTTGCCGGACACCCGTACAACGCCGATCCCGGCCCGGCCCGCCGCAGTGGCGATAGCCGCGATGGTATCAGCGTTTGCCACTGCCTTTCGGCGCGGCAGCGGCTTGCTCCGTCATGCGGTTGATCTGCCATTGCTGCCAGATGGAAAGAAGATTATTCACGGTCCAATACAATACCAGCCCCGCCGGGAACCACAGGAACATGACGGAGAATACCAGTGGCATGTACAGCATGATCTTGGCTTGAACCGGATCCGGCGGTGTCGGATTTAATTTGGTCTGCAGGAACATGGTGGCGCCCATGAGCACCGGCAAAATGTAGAACGGATCGGCAGCAGACAGATCTGCGATCCAACCGAAGAACGGCGCATGACGCAATTCGACCGCGGCAAGCAATACCCAGTAAAGCGAAATAAATACCGGTATCTGAATAACGATGGGCAAGCAACCGCCGAGGGGGTTCACCTTCTCGGTTTTATACAACTCCATCATGGCCTGATTCATTTTTTGCTTATCGTCACCGTACTGCTCTTTGAGTTTTTGCAGCTTGGGCCCGAGCACTTTCATCTTCGCCATGGACTTGTAGCTCGCGGCGGACAGCGGGAAAAACAACAGTTTGATGAGAATAGTCAGCGCGATTATCGCGAGGCCCCAGTTGCCCACCCAGTTATGAATGAATGACAATACTTTGAACAAGGGCGAGGCAATAATCGTTAACCAGCCGTAGTCGATGGTCAGATCCAAGCCCGGCGCTAATTTTGCTAATTTGTCGCCTTCTTGCGGGCCTACGTAAAGGGGTACGGAAATCGATCCTTTTGTCCCAGATGCAATCGTACCGGCCGGGACAACAACGCCAGTCGTATACAGTTTCTCCCCGACCTTCTTGGTGAAAAACTCGCGCTCAGTGCCGTTCTTCGGTAGCCAGGCGGCAACGAAATAGTGCTGCAACATAGCCAGCCAGCCGTCCTTGCTTTTTTGCGGATAATCGAGCTTGCCCTTGTCTATGTCTGGAAAACCGATTTTTTGGAATTTCTTTTCCTCGGTATAAACCGCCGGGCCGGCGAAAGTATTAATACCGAACGGGCTGCTGGACGGCGCCTCGCCAAAGCGCAGAAACTGGAAATAAGCGTCTGGTTTGATCGCCGTCGCGCCCTTGTTCTCGATCTCAAAGCTTACGTCCACAACATACGTGCCGCGATGGAACGTGTATTGCTTGACCACCGCCGAGCCATCCTCCCCGTGATTATTCAGTCTCACCGTAAGTGAGTCTTGGCCTTGTTGCAACGCGTAACTGGTGGCATCGGATTTGAACAGGCTTTTGTGATTCGGCAACCCCGCGCCGATCAGGCCCGATTGCGCGACATAGATTTGCGGCGTGTTATCGTTGAACAACGTGAGGTTGCGTGACTTGTCGTCCGAGGCTTTGTGCTTAATCAGCTCAATATGGCGCAGATCGCCGCCGTTAACGTCAATTTCAGCGATGATAAGATCCGTGGTTACTCGAACGCGCTCGCCGCGCAGCAGTTGTCCGCTTGCGGGTCCGTTGGCAATGGTCGCCACAGGCGCTGTGCCACCCACTGAACCGGCACTGCCGGTTGGGGTCGGAACCGTATTCGCACCGCCGGGTTGCGTTACGACAGTCGGTGTCGGCGTGGGCGTATGCTGTTTCTGCCAGGCTGTCCAAAGCAAGAAACCGGAAAAGAAAAAAACAAAAAGTGCGACGAGGCGTTGGGTTTCCATATTTCTCAACAACTAAGGGACGGGGTCAAAACCACCGGGATGCCAAGGATGGCAACGGGTGATGCGTTTTATAGTCAGCCACGAACCTCTGGCAGCGCCATGGCGCGACAGGGCTTCGCTGGCATAGTCGGAACAACTCGGGAAAAACCGGCAGTTACGCCCCAAGAATGGGCTGAAGGCCACGCGATACATCGTCAACAACAGCAACAAAATTCGCGCCATTAATGAACTCGACTCAGCAACTTATCCAGTTCACGGCTAACCCGCGGAAAATCGCGCCGATCATGCTTGCGGCGAACGCGGATCACCACATCTTGGCCTTGCAATAGCTGGCGGTGTGCTTGATACCACGCGCGCAGCACGCGCTTCACATAGTTGCGCGAGACTGACGATCGACAAATGCGTTTACTGACGCTCACGCCGAAACTACCGGCTGGCTGATTGGTGTTCCCAAGGTAGAGCTGTAAAAAGTGGCCGCTGTAAGACTGGCGTTGTACGAATACGCGGTCAAACCAACCGCGCGCGGCCTGCTTTTGACGTGTTTTACTTGGGGCGGTCAAACAGCAAGACGGGTGCGGCCACGGGCGCGGCGCGCATTAATGACGGCTCGGCCGCCCTTGGTTTTCATGCGAACCAAAAAACCGTGGGTGCGGCTGCGCTTAGTAACGGAAGGCTGATAGGTACGTTTCATAGTGATGTCTATTTAGCAAACCTTAAATTACAAAGGTTATCGGCCTCCGTGTCAAGTAGTGGCGTGGATACTCGATCTATGGGGCCTGTGGATAAGTTGCATTCGGGCGCGTAGAATGCGCTTTGCGTGGGCTCCAACCTGACTGCATCCACAACTATAATTTCCAATTAAATCAACTTGTTGAAAATGATCGATCCGTTCTGGCAGCAATGCCTGACCCATCTTAACAGTGAGCTTTCCCAGGGACAATTTAACAACTGGATTAAGCCGCTCAATGTTGCCCTTGAAGATGGTCAAATATTGCTGCTCGCGCCCAACAGCTTCGTTTTGCAATGGGTGCGCGACCGTTTTTTGAAACGTTTTGAAGACCTGGCGGAGCACTATTTTGGCCAGCCGATGCGCTTCGTTTTGACGGTTCGCGAGGAGGCGCAGAACGCACAACCCGCGCCGATCGATGCGCCTGCGAAGCCGTCAAACTCGATTTCGCCGCGTATTGTCACCGGCGCCGATGACAACAATCGCATTAACCAAAGCTTCACCTTCGATAACTTCGTCGCGGGCAAGGCCAACCAACTGGCGCGGGCGGCGGCGCAACAAGTGGCGGAACATCTGGGCACCGCCTACAACCCGTTGTTCATCTATGGTGGTGTCGGGCTTGGCAAAACGCACTTGATACACGCGATCGGCAACGCTGCGCTACAACGTATGCCGACTGCGAAAGTCCAATACGTCACGTCGCAAGATTACGTCACTGATGTGGTGCGTGCCTACCAGCACAAATCCTTCGATAGTTTTAAACGCCGCTATCACACCTTGGA
>JANMJR010000514.1:0-7772 GCA_031371465.1 Pseudomonadota bacterium | reverse complement strand
CGAATTTTGTAAAGATTGGAACATTTTCCCCGCTAGCCGAAACCCGCCTTCGACGTAGACGAAGCTCCAAACGTGCCAACCGCCCAATCTCACGCCATACAACGCGGTCGATTTTTCCATCGCCTCGAGGACCTTTTTCTGGCCCCCGGTCGCATTGGGATCGGTCGGGGCGCGGATGCCATAGGTCGAGATGCCGCCTTTGGCGCGCTCGAGCAACTCGGGGAAATTCCATAGGCCAGAGATTTTGTGTCCCTCGGTGAATTGCTTGTAGTCGGCGGCGAGTCGGGCGCCGGTGGCTGCGCCGAAAATATCGCGGAACCATGTGTCATAGCTCGGAATGATGAGGCTGCGCTCGAACGCGCGGGCCTTGTCCAACTCTCCCGATTTTGCGGCGTCGAGCATGGCTTCAAAGAAACGTTTCAGCCCCTCCGCGGTTTCTGGATAAACCACGTTCGAAATGCTGTTTTCGACTCGAGCACCGGCGCCTCCCAACTCCGGCTGCGGACGGGTCAATGCCGGCGTGTTGCCGCCTTGGTTCGCGGTAAAGCCCCAGCCCTCTAACGTTGCGGCAAGGATGAGTGCTGGGGTGGCGAACCCGTTTCCATCCTTCGCCTGAGTCACGACTCCGACTACTCGTCCATTCCTGAGCAGCGGACCGCCCGAGCTTCCCTCATTGGGCCCACCGCTAAAGATGATGTCCTCGCCGTCGCGCGAGATGACTTTTCCGGGCAGCGCGGAAAAACTGGAACTGATTCGTGGAAAACCGGCGGCGACCACATCGTCAGAAAGTTTCAGTGCAGGTAGGGTTGCGAGTTCTAGGGCACGCAACCCCGGCGGCGGATTCCTGACTACCAGCACGGCCAAACCGCGCGGGTCGGCGCCACGCATGCGTTTTACCTGCGCGGGGAAGCTTGCGTCGCCGCGCACTGAAAATTCGACACTCAATTGGATGTCCTGACCCTCGACCACGTGGGAAACCGTGACGATCATGGCCGCATCAGGGTAGAGCTCAATAATGAAACCGCTGCCGCGGTTTGTCTTGGTCTGACCGTCAGACACTTCGGTCGCGATCACTTTGACTACGCCTTTCTTTAACTCTTCTATGTCTTGCGCGATCGCCAATCGCACCGATGCCATGCTGCAGAAAAGCAAAATCAAATGAACACTAACGGTAAGACGGGGCATAGGTATCGCGAGTAGGATTCAAGGCTGGCGACGAGTATTAAGGAAGCTTTGAATAAATCCGATTTCGTCATGATACGGCGTTGCGAACAAAAAATATCGCCTTACCTATCATGCTTAGGCTGCGTCGATATTTTTTGTTCGCGCCTTGTCTCATTTAGAACTCGAACTTATTCAGAGCTTCCTTTAATTCTAACGCTCAATGTTTCCAGAAGCCAATCTAAAGGTAAGCCGGCGAGTCGTAAGTTGTAATGGCAGAACGAAACACTCGAGCAAATCGGACGTTATTGTCACGCCAAACGGACGCTGTTACAACTCAGGCGCCGCGAAGGGAAAAGTTCACCCTATTTTAACTACGCCATCCGCATTGAGTTGTTGGATGCGCTCCTCCGCGTAGCCAAGGATTTCCGCGAGCACGTGCTGGGTATGCTCGCCGACATGGTGCGGCGCTGAATTGCGCGGTACCGTTGCTGCGCCATCGAACTGAAATGGTGTGGCCGTGACGCGGACTTTCTTGCCGCCGTGGTAATCGACACTTGGAAACGCGCCGCGCTGAATGAGCTGCGGATGTTCGATTACTTCGTAGGGCGTGAGCACCGGCGCTGCGGGAATGCGTGCCGTGGCCAGGGCAGCGGTTGCCGCGCTAACGCTGGCAAAGCGCTCGAGCCGCTGGCGGATCAAATCGGATAACGCCAGCCAATTTTTTCGCCGTGTCGCGGCGCTGGAAAAGCGCTCGTCGGTATTTAATTCCGGCTGTTCGAGAAACTCGACAATGCGCAGCCACAAATGTGGCGCGCCCACTGCTTGCAGCGCGACATAGCCGTCGCCGACGCGATGCACGATCATGCCGTAGCGTGGCCCTTGCTCGATCGGGCCACCGTTGAGGATGCTACCGAAGGTCACGTCTTCGGCGGCGATCAGACATTCCAGCATGGACACGTCGATGTAGGCGCCGCGGCCGCGGCGCAGTTTTCGGATGAGCGCGGCGTTGATGGCGCCGAAGGCATGGGTGCCGGCGAGTCCGTCCGCTGCTTGCAGATAATTCACGCGCGGAACCGGATCGATGCCGCGATCCAATTCCATCAAGCCGGAGATGGCATTAATCAAATGTGCGTAGGCTTGCATCGAACTCAGCGGCCCGGTCTGACCAAAACCGGAGATCGAGCAGTAAACAATATCGGGTTTGATGGCGGATAATTTTGCGTAATCAAAACCTAAACGCTGCATCACGCCGGGCGCAAAATTTTCCACCACGACATCGGATTTGCGCAGCAGGTCGAACACGATTTCTTTTGCCTCAGCGTGAGCAAGATTGATCGCGACACTTAGCTTGCCGGCGTTCACGCGGACAAAATAAGTGCTCTGATCGATGCGCTCTGGATCGAGTTGGTGCGGCGCGAAACGAATCTCGTCGCCTTCGCCCGGTCGTTCGATTTTGATCACTTCGGCGCCGAGGTCGGCGAGCATGCGTGTGCAGTAGGGCCCAGCGAGCACCCGGGTGAAATCCAGAACCGTGAAGCCGGTCAGCGGAAGGTCGTCGGGGTTTGGTGTCATATTATTGTTTCGTTAAATTTCGCAAAGGCATTGCCACCCGCCGCGCGGAGCTTGCCTGGCCCTAGGCCACCCCGTCGCGCCGATGCATGGCCTGGGAGGCAATGGCCCAAGGCCACCCCGGCTGGATGCGGCGCCCAGCCCATCAGTCTAGGAACAAATCGGTCATCAACGGCCCGCCCGGCGTGACGGCGTAACGATCAAAATCGTTAATGCCTTCCGCGCGCAACACTGCTTCGTCGATAAAGAAATTTCCCGTGCAACTATTGCTCGGCTTGGTGAGAATGACGTAGGCGGCGTCGGCCATGATGTCGGCAGTACGGCTTGATTTGAGCGCGCCGGCAAAAAACGTTTCCACCGCAGCGGTCGCGATGGTGGTGCGTGGCCAGAGCGAATTCGCGGCGATGCCGAACTCGGCTAACTCCGCCGCGAGGCCCATGGTCACCATGCTCATGGCGTATTTGGAAATGGTGTAGGCGGTGTGCTGCTTAAACCATTTCGGTTTTAGATTGATCGGCGGCGAGAGCGTGAGGATGTGCGCATTGGCGGCGTTTTTCAGGTGCGGAATGCAGGCGTAGGCGCAGGCATAGCTGCCGCGGGCGTTGATGTTGAGCATCAAGTCGAAGCGCTTCGGCGGCGTGGTTTGCGTGTTGCTCAGGCTGATGGCGCTGGCGTTGTTCACCAAGATGTCGATGCCGCCGAAGGTTTCGACGGCTCTATTGACTGCGTCGAAAATCTGCGTTTCTTCGCGCACGTCCACTTGCAGCGGTAAGGCCTTGCCACCGGCTTTTTCGATTTCCGCCGCAACCGAATGAATCGTACCGCTGAGTTTGGGGTGGGGTTCGCTGGTCTTGGCCGCGAGCACGATGTGGGCGCCGTCCCGCGCGGCGCGCAGGGCGATGGCGCGGCCGATACCGCGCGAGGCGCCGGTGATGAATAGGGTTTTACCTTTCAGATCGGCCATCGGTTAATTTCCGCTGAAGCTGGGTTTGCGTTTTTCGACGAAGGCCATGATGCCTTCACGAAGATCGCTGGTGCGCGCGCAATCGGCGAAGGCCTGAACCTCGGCTTCCAGTTGCGCCTCGATGCTCATGTCGAGGGATTGATTCATCAACGCTTTGGTTTTGGCGAAGGCGACGGTCGGGCCCTTGGCCAGGCGTTTGCCCAAGGTGGCCACGCGTGCTTCCAATTCCGCATTGGGCGCCACCCAGTTCACCAAGCCAAGATTCAAAGCGGTAGCGGCATCGAAACGATCCGGCAGCATGGCCAGTTCCAGCGCCTTGCGATAGCCGAGTAGGCGCGGCAAAAAGTAACTGGAGCCACCGTCGGGGCTGGCGCCGAGGTTGCTGTAGGCGAGGGTGAACATGGCGTCTTCGCTGGCGATGGCGAGATCGCACGCGGCCATCATGCTCATGCCGGCGCCGGCGCAGGGGCCCTCGACCACGGCGAGCACGGGCTTGGCCATGCGGCGCAGCGCGAGAATGGTGTAGTGAAACTCGCGCGCTTCTTTGGTGATGAGTTGCGGCAGCGCATCGATATGTTCGTGGAACTGCGTGATGTCACCACCGGCCATGAATGCGCCGCCGGCGCCGCGAATCACCACGGCACGCACCGCATCGTTCTCAAGAATGGCTTCTGTGTTGGTTTTCAGGGCGATCATCAAATCGTAGTCCATGGCATTGCGGACTTGCGGGCGGTTGAAAGTGAGGGTGGCGATGTGGTCGCGGATGTCGACGAGGAGGGTGTTATTCACGGAGCACCTAACGGAAAAATGTTACGGGATTATCCCACGGAGCGCCGGGGAGGCACTGATATTTCGCCGCCACTTATCGAGGCGCAGGTAGAACACCACTCCCGCCATCAGGCAAGCGGCGCCGGCCAGCAAGAAGGTATTCGGAACGCCGATAAGGTGCGCCAGCTGGCCCAGGGCGAGGCTGCCTAGCGGGGCGGTGCCGACGAAGCACATAGTGTAAAAACTCATGACACGGCCGCGTTTATCTTCATCGACAACGGATTGCAAAATAGTGTTGATCGATGCGGCGTGGCAAATGATGCCAAAGCCAACGAACACCATGAGCACGTGGGACAACCAAAGAATGCGCGATTGCGAAAACAACATCAACGCCACACCGCAGATCATGGGCGCGATTGCGATCATCGATGCCAACCCCTTGACGCTGCGCCGCGAGGCGAGATAGAGCGTGGCGATGATGGCGCCAAAACCGGCGCCGCCAATTAACGTGCCGAAGGTGCGCGCCGTGCCGCCGAACACGTCACCGGCGAATAGCGGCATCATGACGGTGTAGGGCATTGCCATGAAGCTGATAATGCTGAGCTGCAGCAGCAATACGCGAGTCGGCATAAAGCCAAACGTATACTCAAACCCCTCGCGCAGATCACGCCAGGCGCCATGGGTTTTGCGCACCATGCCGCTCGCTTGAATGCGCGTTGAGCTTAGCGCGATGAGGATGGCGAGGAAGCTGAATCCGTTGAGTAGAAAACACCAAGCCTCTCCCAACCCCACGACCAAAAATCCCCCCAGCGCCGGGCCGACCAGGCGCGTGGTGTTCATGGTGAGTGAATTGAGCGCGATAGCATTCGGCAGGTCTTGTTTATCGCCGATCATTTGCACGATGAACGATTGCCTTCCCGGCACGTCGAAGGCATTGACGATGCCCAACAGCCCGGCGAGGACGATCACTTGCCAGACCTGAAGATTGCCTGCGAAGGCGAGAATGGCGAGCGTGAAAGCCTGGATCATGGCTAGGGATTGGGTGACTAGCAGTAAGATGCGGCGATTGACGCGATCGGCGACCAAACCGGCGACCGGGCCGAGTATCAGTATGGGAATTTGGTTGACAAAGGCGGTTAAGCCTAGCAGCAGCGGCGATCCGGTCATACGGTAAACCAGCCAGTTCATGGCGACGAACTGAATCCAGGTACCCAGGAGCGAACCGATTTGGCCGATAAAATAGATGCGGTAATTGCGGTGGCGCAGGGCGCGAAAACGATATGACAAGCGTGTCTTAGGAGGCGGTTGGGCGGTTGTGGATGTTTTCGGATCCCGGGCTCAACTTGCGCGGCGGGAGAAAAACGCTAACATAATGCATAGTTACGCGATAAAATGCGTGCAAAGACGCAATAAAATGATGGGGGTTGCGATGTTTGTGCATTTTACCATCCCTCGATTCAACTTCCTCGTTACTAGTGTCACAGAACTCAATCATGCCTTACGGCTTTAGCTGCAATGAAATGTGAACGGTGCAACAGCACCAACGTGCGTCGCTCATCGTGGAAACGCAATGAGACCGAACGCGATCATTTCGTTTACTCGCCTTACCGCTGTCGCGATTGTGAATTCCGATTTTTCCGCGTTAGCGGCGCCTTTAAGGCGACGTTGCTCAGTGCCGTTGGCGTGCTGGCGTTACTTGGTTTTGTCGCCACGATGTATCTCATTTCCGAGCCGCCGGTAATCGATTCGGCTTTGGCCGACGCCGAGACATTCGATCCTGGCAGAAAAACGCAGATTGAGCGAGCAAAAAAGGGCAGCGCCGATGACCAATACGCGGTGGGGCTAATGTTGCTACAGGGCGATGGCCTCGATCAAGACTATGCCGCGGCCATCAAGTGGTTTCACGCTGCCGCCAAACAGGGGCATACCGGCGCCGAACTCAACCTCGGTTTGCTGTACAAGAGCGGCCGCGGCGTCTTACAAGATTTTAGTACCGCCGCCGAGTGGTTTCAAAAGGCGGCCGCCAAAGATAATCCGGAAGCCGAATATCACCTGGCATCGCTGTATAAAGTCGGGCAAGGTGTGAAGCACGATATGAAACAAGCCTATGCCTGGTACAACCGCGCCGCCGCGCGCGGCTATGAACCGGCTGTCGCCGGTCGAGACAATATTTCAACTTTCATGAATGCCGCGGAAGTTGCGGAGGCGCAAGCGCTATCGCGCACCCTCTTGGAACCAAAAGCGGCCACCACACAGCCTCCCGCCGTATCCAACAACGCATCGAACCTCAAGTAATTTTTCTGAAATTTGCTCGAATCTTTCAGTTAGGGTAGTGTTGTCTTTTGCAGAATAACAACCCCCCCTTTTTGGGAGCGCGCAATGTTACGTAAATCCTTATCGCTGCTCGTAGTTTCTCTTATTCTGGCCGCCTGTGGTGGCGGTGGTGGTGGAGGGGGCGGCGGTGGAGACGCAACCGCATGCGGCGCTTCGGCCGCACCGAGCGGAACAGGGGGTGTCGGCCCCGGCGGACCCAGCGGATTATTCCAGATTTCCGGCAAATTAAACGTCGAAGTCAGCAACAAGCTCGAGGCCGAATGTAACAACACGCTCGCCACCGCGGCGGCAATGGCGCCCGGCGACTCCTTCTCGGCCCAGGCAATCAGCACCAACGCCGGTTACAAAGGCATCGCGGCACGCAGTAACGTAGTTGTTCACGATCTTTATCGGCTCACGGTTGGCGCGGAAAACGTGCGTGTGACGCTGAGTTTTTCCGCCAACAATTTAACCGCAAACGATCTGGATTTATTGCTCTTGGATAGTTCGGGAACGGTTGTTACGGCCTCTTCGGAGGGCACGGACCAAGCGGTTGAGACGGTGACCACACCCGGCCCCGGCACGTACATCGTCGGTGTGCGCGCGTTCGCGGGCGGGTCGGTTTACCTGGTGGTGGCCGGAACCACGACCGCGACCACAGCGCTGGATCGCGAAACGATCTTGCCGGGCGCCGAGTTCGTTCCCGGTGAAGTCTTCGTCAAATATAAAAGCAGCCAATCTATTGAGTCGCTGGCGAGCAAGCATAACTTGACGGCCGTGAGTGATATGGTCGAGGGCGTAAAGTTGATGCGCGTTGCCAAGCCGACCCACGTTGAAATTGCCAGCGCGATTACCGGCGAAAAGATCAATGCGCCGGGACACGAGGCGAATGAAGCGGTCGGCGCCACCATCGAGGCCTTGCTCAATCTCAAGCGCGACCCGAACGTGATCTACGCCGAGCCGAACTATATTCGCCATGCGAGCTTCATACCCA
>JANMJR010000508.1:0-7718 GCA_031371465.1 Pseudomonadota bacterium | reverse complement strand
TGCCTTGCACAAATGCGCGGCGGCCTTGATTAGATACTGTAGTTTTCATGGTCGGTATCCTTATGCGAGTTGGGCGGCGCGCTTGATGCCCGCGCGAATCCGGTCATAGGTACCGCAACGGCACAGGTTACCGTTCATTGCCGCGGTAATGTCTGCGTCGCTGGGGTTCTTGTTGCTGGCCAATAATGCCGCTGCCGACATCATCTGACCAGACTGGCAGTAGCCGCATTGCACTACGTCCAACTCGAGCCAGGCTTTTTGCACCGGGTGATTGCCACCTAGACCTTCGATGGTTGTGATGGCCTTGCCGGCCACTGCCGAAACGGGGGTCACGCACGAACGCGTCGCCACACCGTCAACGTGCACTGTGCAAGAACCGCACTGCGCCATACCACAACCGAATTTCGTGCCGGTCATGCCTAACGTGTCACGAATCACCCACAGCAACGGCGTATCGGGCGACACGTCGGCGCTATGCGAAGATCCATTCACTTTGAGACTAATTGCCATTTAAGTTCTCCTTTGAAATGAACTGCTTTTATTGCTCTTTGCGAAACAAGACTCACAACACAAACCGGTTATGATTCCTCGAAGTCAGGCGCAACGGAAGATCGATGTTTACGCAACTGCTCTCCTCCTTCAGACATCCCGAGTTGCATTAAAGTTTTAAACCTTGCGAAAAGCAATCGCGATTAGAGTTGCCGCGTTCGCCCTTAAGGGTGGGATATCGAAAGATTCAGGCGCTATGATACTCTGAACCGAGCTAGGGGTGTCAAGCGCATCACTTTGTTTTTGCGGGCAACATTGGCTACTCTTGGAGGAAACGGAGTGCGGTTAGTTTATGCGTCGCCGGGGATGTCATGGGTGCATTTGCCACCTAGCTTATAATTTCGCCTAACGCTCGCATTAAGTTCATCACGCAACACTATGAAACTATGAAATTCTCAACTCCCAGTGAAGCCGAGCTGGCATTCTACGAAGCGTTCGAAATCGGAGAAATTACCGCCATGATGGCCGTTTGGTCGAAGGACGACGACGTTACGTGCATCCATCCGCAGGGAGGGCGTTTGATCGGTCGTAGCGCGATTGAAGCAAGTTGGCGCGACATCCTCAACGCCGGCATCGGTGTGCGCTTTCAACTCACCGAGATTCGCGAGTTCGTCGATCAAGCGCTCGCCATTCGCGTGCTGTACGAGAATATTTGGGTTCCCGGCGAAAACGCGCCGCGCCCGCCGATCATCGCCACCAATGCTTACCGCTACAGCAAAAGCGGCTGGCATATGGTGTTGCATCACGCCAGCCCGGCGCCACAGGACGACCCCGAAAACCGTCGCGTCGCGGTGTTTCATTAACCGCGCAGAAAGACAGCGCAACCGCAACCCATTAGAATAGCGTTTTGGCCAATATGAACTCCATGAATTTTCTCGATCAGTTTAAATTGACCGGCAAAGTCGCCTTGATCACCGGCGGCTCCCGCGGGCTAGGACTAGAGATGGCCGTCGCGCTCGCCCAGGCCGGCGCGAAAGTCGCGTTGATGGCGCGGCGGGAAAAATATTTCGCTGAGGCGCGTGCTGAAATACCCAACGCCCATTGTGTGTTGGGCGATGTCGGCAGCGAGGCCGATGTGCAGCGAGCCGTCGCTGAAACCAAGGAAAAGCTCGGTGAGATATCGATTCTGATTAACGCCGCCGGCATTGCCTGGGGCGCGCCGGCGATTGACATGCCCGCGGACAAATTTCGCGAAGTGATGCAAGTAAACGTTGACGGCACGTTTTACGCTTGCAAAGCGTGCGCGCCGGACATGATCAAAGCCGGTTACGGCAAGATTATCAACATCGCCTCGATCGCCGGAATAATCGGCGAGCCGCCGGAAATTCTCGATGCCGTCGGCTACAGCGCAAGCAAAGCAGCCGTGATCATGCTGACCAAAGACTTAGCCGCAAAGTGGGGCCGCCATGGTATTCGCGTTAACTCAATCGCGCCAGGGTTTTTCCCGACCAAGATGACGGAAAAAAATCTGCCAAAAATCGAACAACTGATCAACGCACGTACGCCGCTTGGACGCACCGGCCGCAGTGGTGAAATCGGCGGCGCCGCGCTGTATCTCGCCAGCCCCGCGTCGGATTATGTAACGGGACAAACGCTTGCCGTGGATGGCGGAACAACCGTATAGGTATCGGGCTGCAAGGCAGAGCCAGTGCGGGTCTTGAGGCATGCATGTCGCAGGGCAAAGATTGGCGAACGTCTCTGCCGCATAGATAAAAATCACCACTTATATGTCATCCTGCGCAACGCGAAGGATCTGCTTCATAAGACCGGTGCAAAAGCGAAAAAGCAGATCCTTCGCTACGCTCAGGATGACATGACTGAAATGTTTGTAACGGATAAAAAATGAGGAGCAAACGATGTCTGAAAAATTTCTAAGCGGCCGCGTCGCGGTCGTCACCGGCGGACGCCGTGGCCTAGGCAAAGCCATGGCCCTTGCGCTCGGCGAAGTGGGCGCCAAGCTTGCGTTGGTGGATAACGAATCGTCGGCCGATGCGGTGAACGAGGCAAAGGCTAAGGGCATCGAAGCTAAAAGTTTTACCTGCGATGTGAGCAACGCAAAGAACGTCGAAGCCTGCGCCAAAGAAATCGTCGATCATTTCGGCAAGGCGAATATTTTGATCAACGCCGCCGGCATCGTGATTCGCAAAACCACCCGCGATCTTTCCACCGACGAATGGGATCGCGTCATCGGCATTAACCTGTCCGGCGCGTTTTATTTTTCCAAGGCCTTGATCCCGCATATGCGCGGCCAAGGTTACGGGCGCATCATCAATATTTGCTCGGTGATGGCCCATGTTTCGACAGCGGATCGCGTCGCCTACAACGCCAGCAAAGCGGGCCTGCTCGCCATGACCAAAGCGCAAGCGCTGGAACTGGCTCAAGACAACATCACCGTCGTCGGTATCAGCCCCGGCGCCTTTAACACCGACATGACCGCCGCACTGCGCGCCGATCCGGCGCGCAACGCGACCTTCATGGATGCGACACCGATGCGCCGCTGGGGCGAGCCGGATGAAATCGGAAAACTAGCGCGCTATATTTGTTCCCCTGATGCAAGTTACATCACCGGCACCGACATTGTGATTGACGGCGGCTGGTTGGCGAGTGGAGTCTAATACGACATAGCGTAGTAAACTGCCAAGTATGAAAGTTAAAGAACTCATCGCGCTAATTGGAAGGTGATGGATGGGTTCTAGTGCGGACAAAAGGAAGTCATCGACAGTTTCATCATTCCAGCAAGGCCGGCACGGTTACGGTTTCCGGAAAGCAAAGTGTTGATATTCCCGCCGGTACGCTCGGTAGTGTGTTAAAGCAAGCGGGATTAAGGAAATAGGAGTCTGGATCATGCGTTATTTAGTTGTTGTCGAAGAGGGTCCACAGTCGTTTGGCGCGTATGTACCCGACTTACCAGGTTGTGTCGCAGTCGCTAAAACGCGACAGGAAGTCCTCACGCAAATTCAGGAAGCCATTGAATTTCATCTTGAGGGCATGAAGGAGGAAGGTCAATCCATTCCGCGACCGTCCTCCACCAGCGCATTGGTCGACGTACGCGCCGCATAGTCCACATATCGCCAACTCGAATCAAAAATTTTTTAGGAAACATAAGTGACTTCTTTGCCACTGATCGGTATTACCATGGGTGACCCGTCCGGCATCGGCGCGGAGATTATTTGCAAGGCATTGAAAAATTTGTCGCCGACTGAGCGCTCGCGCACGGCGGTGGTCGGCGATCCATTTTATTTGGAGCGCGCCAATAATCTCATCGGCGGCAATCTCAAGTTTGGTAACGCGACCACCGTGCATAGCGACGGCACAGTGCCGGTTTTTGAAGTCAATGTCGATCGCGCGCAGGTGGAAGATAGCAAGGTCTGCGCCGCGTCCGGTGATGCCGCCTATCGTTTCATCGATCGCGCCGTCACCGCCGCGCTTGCCAAGGACATCGCCGTCATCGTCACCGCCCCGCTCAACAAAGAAGCGTTGCATCTGGGTGGTCACCACTTCGAGGGCCACACCGAGTTACTGGCGCATCTGACGGGCGTGAAATCATCGTTCATGTTGTTGGCATCGGAAAAATTGTCCTCCATCCATGTTTCCACCCACGTATCGCTGGCGGGCGCAGTCAAGCGGGCGACGCCGGAGCGTGTGGCAGCGACGATACGCGCGGGTAACACGCACTTAAAACTGATGGGCATGAAATCACCGCGCATCGCCGTAGCGGGACTCAATCCCCATTGCGGCGAGAACGGTTTGTTTGGCAACGAAGAAGCCGAACAAATCCTACCCGGCATCAAGATGGCGCAGGCGGATGGTATTAATGTAACGGGCCCGATTTCCGGCGACACGGTGTTCTATCGAGCCATGAAAGGCGAATTCGACCTAGTGGTTGCGCAATATCATGATCAAGGCCACATTCCGACGAAGCTAATCGCCTTTGATACCACCGTCAATGTTTCCCTCGGCTTGCCTATTTATCGCACCTCGGTCGACCACGGTACGGCGTTCGACATCGCCTGGCAAGGCAAGGCGGATTACGTAAACTTGAACGCCGCGATTAGCTACGCCCGCCGCATGGCGGCGGGTTCGCAAGCGTAACGCGGCATTCGAAGCATGGCGGCGACGCTCAAGATCCTCATCATCGCCGACGACTTGACCGGCGCCATGGACGCGGCGGCGCCGTTCGCAAAGCGCGGCGCCCATACCCGCGTCCTGTTTTCCGACAATCCCACTTCGGAACAATTGCTCAACGCCCCGGAAGTATTGGCGCGCAGTACCGATAGCCGTCACCTCGATCCGCTGCGCGCGATTCAGCGTGTCCACCAAGCGATAGCCGATTTGGAAGATCGATTGCCGTTCAAGAAAATCGACTCGACCTTACGCGGCAACATTGTGGCGGAAACCTTGGCCGTGCTCGAAGCAACCGGTCGCCAACATCTGTTGATCACGCCAGCATTTCCGGGCCAGGGCCGCGTCATGCGCGGCGGCGAGGTATTTATCAACGGCGTTCCTCTCGCTGAAACGGCGATTGCCAAAGATGCCTTGGCGCCGCCGCTGCGCATACCCTTGGCCATGGCGTTCGGCGGAAAATTGGGCGTGCTGGTGCACGAAATCGAGCACCAGGACCAGCTCCAGTTAGAACGCGGCGAGGCGATCCACGTGTATGTCGTCGACAGCGAAACCGACGACCAGCTCTTGCAACTGGCACAGTTCGCGCTAGCCAATCGCAATGAAGTCGTAGTCGCCGGTACGTCCGGCCTGGGCAACGCGCTGGCTGCGGCCATCTACGGCAGCGCCGCGGAAGTGCGGGTACGCCGCGAGGCCCAGCCGATTCTTTATATCGTCGGTTCGCGCACGCCGCAAAGCGCGGCGCAACTGGAACGTATTGTCGATTGCGGCGCGAAGCTCATCGTGATCGAAAGTCATGATGGCCGCGTCGACCTCGAACTTGCCATCGCCAACCTCGCCCGACTTGAGCATGGTAAATCCGCCTACGTACTGACGTTAAGGCAGCGCGACAAAATCGCACCCGATGCACCCTTGGTCGCCCATGCCCTGGCGACCCTCGCCCATCGCCTGATCGACGAAATGGATGTCGGCGCCATCGTCGTCACCGGTGGCGACACCGCGCAGGCATTGATGGAGGAACTCGCGATCCAGTCGGTCGATCTGGCCGGTGAGTTGTTGCCCGGCATCGCCATCGGCGTCGTGCCGCGGCGCAAACGCAGTTTCAAATTAGTCACCAAGGCTGGGGGCTTTGGCGATCCAGAATTATTCGTGACCTTAATGAACAAATTGAGAGTCAAATGAATTTCAGCAATCTTAGCCTGGAGGCGCGCGATCAGGTGTTGTTCATGGGTCTGAACCGTCCCGCCAAACGCAACGCCTTCGACCTCGAATTGTATCGTTCACTATCGTTAGCGTACGGCGAATTGGAACGCAATCGCGAGCTGCGCTGCGGCGTGCTGTTCGCCCATGGTGATCACTTCACCGGCGGTATCGATCTACCGCAATGGGCGCCGCGCTTCGCCGAAGGAAAATTCATCGCGCCGGCCGACGGCGGCATGGATCCACTCGCCCTCGACGAAAATAAAACCGTCAGTAAACCCATTGTCATGGCGGTGCAGGGCTGGTGCCTGACCATCGGTCTGGAACTGTTGCTCGCGACCGATATTCGCGTCGCCGCCAGCAACACGCGCTTCGCGCAAATCGAACCCAAGCGTGGCATCTACGCCATCGGCGGCGCGACGGTTCGGCTGCCGCAAGAAATCGGTTGGGGCAACGCCATGCGTTATCTCTTAACCAGCGACGAGCTCAGCGCCAGCGAAGCGCTTCGCCTCGGACTGGTGCAAGAAGTCGTTCCGGTCGGCGCGCAACTCGCGCGCGCAACGGATATCGCCATGACCATCGCCGCGCAAGCCCCGCTTGCCGTGCAAGCGACATTGCGCTCGGCGCGCATCGCCCGCAGTCAAGGCGCACTCGCCGCCATCGCGCGATTGGCGCCGGACATGGCGCCGCTACTCTCAAGCGAAGATGCGAAAGAAGGAATACAGTCGTTTATTGAACGCCGTGCGGGAATTTTTACTGGCCGCTAGCGCCCCCGCTGTCATTCCCGCGAAGACGGGAATCCATGTTGACATGGCATGACGAACGCCACGGATTTCTATCCCGAGGCTGGCCCGAGGTGGCCTAAGGCTATAAGGCCATACGCCTCTTGGCTTGATCAAACATTTCATCTTAATAGCTAACAATGCCAAACACCGATCTGTGTTTTTTATCCGCGACGCAATTAGCAAACCGCATCGCCGCTCGCGAAGTCTCCGCGTCGGAAGTAACGAACGCCCACCTCGCTCAAATCGAACGTTGCAATCCGCAGGTCAACGCCATCGTCACGTTAGTTGCAGATCAAGCCTGCGCTAACGCGAAAGCCGCCGACGAAAAGCAAGCTCGTGGTGAAACGCTCGGCGTGTTGCACGGACTGCCGATGGTACACAAAGATTTAGCGGAAACGAAAGGTATCCGCACGACGTTCGGCTCACCGATTTTCAAAGACTTCGTGCCGGATCGTACCGCGCTGATTGTCGAACGCATGCAGCAGGCTGGCGGCATCACTTTGGGCAAAAGCAATACGCCGGAATTCGGCGCCGGCTCGCAAACTTACAACGAAGTGTTCGGCGAAACGCTGAATCCCTACGGCTTGCCCGAGCGCCGCTTAACCTGTGGTGGATCGAGCGGCGGCGCGGCAGTGGCGCTGGCGTGCGGCATGGCGCCGATCGCCGATGGCACGGATCTCGGCGGTTCACTGCGTAATCCGGCGAGCTTTTGCAACGTCGTCGGCTTTCGCCCCTCCCCGGGCCGCGTGCCGAATTGGCCCGCGCTGGCGGCGTGGTTTCCCTTCACCATTGCCGGGCCGATGGCACGTAGCGTCGAAGATATCGCGTTGACCATGGCGGCAATCGCCGGGCCCGATGCACGTTCGCCGATCAGCTTGCCGGAACCGGGTTCGGATTTTTTGCGACCGTTGCAACGGGACATTAAGAAAACAAAAATCGCCTGGTCGCCGGATTTGAATAATTCATTTCAAATCGATCCGCGCGTGGTCAGCGTTCTAGAAAAACAATTGCCCACATTTTCCGCGCTTGGCTGCGACGTCACCGAAGCCGCGCCGGACTTAA
>JANMJR010000503.1:0-5094 GCA_031371465.1 Pseudomonadota bacterium | reverse complement strand
CATTCGCGCGTCCGACACCTGCGCGATTACCTTCGACAACTGCGCGATCCCGGAAACAAATTTGTTAGGCCAGCGCGGCGAAGGCTTGCGCATCGCGCTATCCAACCTCGAAGGGGGCCGCATCGGCATTGCCGCGCAAGCTATCGGCATCGCCCGCGCCGCGTTCGATGCCGCCGTTGCCTATGCCAAAGAACGCAAGCAATTCGACAAGCCCATCGCGCAACACCAAAGCATCGCCAACATGCTCGCCGATATGCATACTCGGCTGAACGCCGCGCGCCTATTGACTCTGCACGCAGCGGACCTGCGAACTCAAGGCGTGGCGTGCCTCTCGGAGGCATCGCAAGCGAAACTTTACGCCAGCGAAACAGCCGAATTTGTTTGCTCGAAAGCGATACAAATTCACGGTGGTTATGGATTTTTGGAGGACTATCCGGTTGAGCGGCATTATCGCGATGCGCGCATTACGCAGATTTATGAGGGTACGAGCGAGGTGCAGCGCATGTTGATTGCGCGTGGTCTTTAAGAACCACCCGTTGATTGAGGCGATGACCATTAAATGTGTCATTCCCGCGAAGGCGGGGAATCCATAGGGTGTATCTATTGCGAAGGCCGAATAGATTCCCGCCGTCGCGGGAATGACAATGAAAATACGCCGTCAATTATTAATGGTGCTACGCCCTTAAATAGTTTCCCATGCCAATACTCACAACAAAACTCGATAATCGATCAGACGCGTTCCACGCCAATGCCAACGCCATGCGTCAGGTTGTCAATGATCTGCACGAAAAAATAGCGAAAATCGCCGAAGGCGGCGGCATCGCCGCGCGCAACAAACATACCGCGCGCGGCAAATTACTGCCGCGCGATCGCATTCTCGCCCTAATCGATCCCGGCAGCCCGTTTCTCGAATTCTCGTCGCTTGCCGCATTCGGTCTGTATAACAACGATGCGCCCTGCGCCGGCATAATCGCCGGCATCGGCCGCGTGCAAGGAAAAGAAGTTGTCGTGATCGCAAACGACGCGACGGTAAAGGGCGGCACTTACTATCCGATGACGGTGAAGAAGCATCTGCGCGCGCAAGAGATCGCGACGCAAAACTGTTTGCCGTGCATTTATCTGGTGGATTCCGGCGGCGCGTTCTTACCACTGCAAGACGAAGTATTTCCCGACAAAGAACACTTCGGTCGCATCTTCTACAATCAAGCCAACATGTCCGCGCTAGGCATTGCGCAAATCGCCGTCGTGCTCGGCTCTTGCACCGCTGGCGGCGCGTATGTTCCGGCGATGTGTGACGAGTCGATCATCGTCAAAAATCAAGGCACGATTTTTCTAGCGGGTCCGCCTTTGGTGAAAGCCGCGACAGGCGAAGTTGTCAGCGCGGAAGAATTGGGTGGCGGTGATATTCACAGCCGCACTTCCGGTGTGACCGATCATCTCGCGCAAGACGACGCACACGCGCTGCACATCGCGCGGGAAATTGTGTCGCACTTGAATCGCCCGAAAACAATGCCGGTGGAAGTACGCCCGACAGTCGAGCCGCGCTATCCGATTGACGAAATCTACGGCATCGTGCCGAAAGATACGCGGCAACCGTTCGATGTTCGCGAAATCATCGCGCGCATCGTCGATGGTTCCGAGTTCCACGAGTTCAAGCAACTGTACGGCAATACGTTGGTGTGTGGATTCGCGCACGTTCACGGCTATCCCGTGGGCATCGTCGCTAACAACGGCATCTTGTTTTCCGAGTCGGCGCTTAAAGGCGCTCACTTTATTGAACTATGTAATCAACGTGGCGTGCCGTTAATATTTCTGCAAAACATCACCGGCTTTATGGTCGGAAAAAAATACGAAAATGCCGGCATTGCCAAAGACGGCGCGAAAATGGTGACGGCGGTATCGTGCGCAAAAGTGCCGAAATTCACGGTGATCATCGGCGGCTCGTTTGGCGCAGGCAACTACGGCATGTGCGGCCGCGCCTTCAACCCGCGCATGTTGTGGATGTGGCCGAACGCGCGCATCTCCGTGATGGGCGGTGAGCAAGCAGCCTCTGTCCTCGCGACGGTGAAGCGCGACGGCATTGAAGCCAAGAACGGGACTTGGAGCGTCGATGAAGAAGCGCAATTCAAAACGCCGATTCGCGAGCAATACGAAACCCAAGGTCATCCCTATTACGCAACAGCGCGCTTATGGGATGACGGCGTGATCGATCCCGCCGATACACGCATGGTTCTCGGCTTGGGGCTTTCCGCAGCGATGAATGCGCCCTTCGCAGAAACGCGCTACGGCGTGTTTAGAATGTAAAAGTACGCTATGACTAACTTACTCACATCTCGCTCAAACGATGGCGTATTCACGATCGTACTCAACCGTCCCGATATCCACAACGCGTTCGACGATAAGCTTATAGCGGAACTCACGCAAACCCTGGAAACGGCGGGCGCGGATGGGACGATTCGAGTGGTCGTTCTGACCGGCAGCGGAAAGTCATTCTCGGCCGGCGCTGATCTAAAATGGATGCGCCGCATGGCGGCGTTTTCAGAGGAAGAAAACTATCACGATGCGATGGCGCTCGGCGAGTTAATGCTAACCTTGAACCGCTTACCCAAGCCCACAATCGCGCGCGTCAACGGCTCCGCCTTCGGTGGCGGCGTCGGCTTGATTGCCTGTTGCGATATGGCGATCGCCGTTGACGACGCACAATTTGCATTGTCCGAAGTGAAACTGGGCCTCATCCCCGCCGTGATCAGCCCCTATGTGGTGGCGGCCATTGGCGAGAGAAAAGCGCGCCGCTATTTTTTGACCGGTGAACGATTCAGCGCTGCCGATGCAGTGGGCTTCGGTTTACTAAATTCCTGCGTTGTTGCGAATGAGCTCGACCGGTCAGTAAACGATATGGTCGATCTGTTAATTGTCGCCGGTCCTGCGGCGCAGGCCGAAGCAAAAGATCTGATTGCTTCCGTTTCCCATCGTCCGCCGACGGATTCCGTCATCGCCGACACTGCGGAGCGCATCGCCCACATCCGTATCTCGCCCGAAGGCCAAGAAGGTCTTTCCGCATTTTTAGAAAAGCGCAAACCGGGTTGGATTAGAAAGTGATGCATGTTTAAAAAAATCCTGATCGCCAACCGCGGCGAAATCGCGTGTCGCGTCATTCAAACCTGTAAGCGCCTCGGCATCAGGACGGTTGCCGTCTATTCCGACGCGGATCGCGATGCACGTCATGTGAAATTGGCCGATGAGGGTTGGAACATCGGCGGTTCGCGGCCGATGGAATCTTACTTGCGAAGCGAGGTGATTCTTGATGTCGCGCGCAAAAGTGGCGCCGAGGCGATTCATCCCGGCTATGGATTTTTGTCGGAGAATGCCGACTTCGCCCGAGCTTGTAAAAAGGCCGGTATCGCCTTCATCGGCCCAACGCCGGAAGCTATTGACGCCATGGGCTCGAAAAGCGCGGCGAAAATTCTGATGGAAAAAGCACAGGTTCCCGTCGTACCGGGTTATCACGGCGCCAATCAGGATGCCAATTTTCTCGCTAATGAAGCCCAGCGCATTGGCTATCCCGTTTTGATCAAGGCGATAGCCGGTGGTGGTGGTAAGGGAATGCGTCTGGTTGAAAAGCCAGGTGATTTCTTGGCGCAATTGGAAGCAGCACAGCGTGAAGCAAAAAGCTCTTTCGGCGACGACACAGTGCTGATTGAACGCTATGTCCAAGGCCCGCACCATATCGAGTTTCAAGTATTCGGCGACAGCCACGGCAATGTCGTTCATCTATTCGAACGCGAATGTTCGATCCAGCGCCGGCATCAAAAAATATTGGAAGAAACACCCTCGCCCTTCCTCGATGAAACGCTGCGTAAAAAAATGGGCGACGCCGCTGTCGCTGCCGCAAAAGTGATTCAATACACCAACGCCGGAACGATCGAATTCATCGTCGGCGAAGATCGCGAATTCTTTTTCATGGAGATGAATACCCGGCTGCAAGTCGAACATCCGATTACGGAGATGACAACGGGACTGGATTTAGTGGAATGGCAATTACGCGTCGCGGCTGGCGAGGCATTACCGCTGCTTCAACAACAGATCACGCGCAAAGGCCACGCGATCGAAGTGCGCATCTGCGCAGAAAATCCCGCCAATCAATTTCTACCGGAAATCGGGCCGCTGCATCGCTTCACCTACCCGACCGACACCGATGGCTTACGCGTCGATACCGGGGTGCTGGAAGGTGATGAGATAAGTATCTACTACGATTCCATGATCGCCAAGCTCGTTGCCTACGGCGCGGATCGCCCGCAGGCGCAACAGAAGCTGATCGCAGCGTTAGCGCAAACCGCGGTGCTGGGCGTAAAAACCAATATCGATTTCTTAACGAAAGTAGTGCAAGAGCCAGATTTTTCCGCCGGGAAAATCGATACGCATTTCATCGCGCAACACAGCGACTCGCTTTTATCGACGCCGGAAAAAGCGTCCCATCGCGCGTTGATATTCGCAGCGGTTGACCAATTGCGTGCAAATGAAATCGCGGCACATTCAAAGTTACGCGCCTCAAGTGATCCGCACTCGCCGTGGGGTATGGCGAACGGTTGGCGACTCAACGGAATGGGCATGCGAACATTGCTATTCGCCGATCCCTTGTCCAACCTCACGCGCGAAATCCGCGTTCGGCGCCGCGCCGGTGGCTATGCCATCGAAGTTGATGAGCAACCCTTCGCAGTCGCAACCCATAGCGAGACCAGCAATGAAATCAGACTGAATATTGATGGAGAAATATCAAGCGCACTCGTGCTTCGCTACCAAGATCATTGCCTAGTCGATGTAAACGGTGAACGCTATGGATTGATGGCGGTGCAACCCTTTGCCTTCGAGCACGCGGAAGAATCCAGCGGCGGCCGCCTGACTGCGCTCATGCCCGGACGCATCGTGAAAGTCATGGTCAGTGTCGGTGATTATGTCGCCAGCGGCCAACCGCTACTCATCATGGAAGCGATGAAAATGGAACACACCATCCATTCGCCGCGTGAAGGAAAAATCGAAAAAGTGTTTTACAAAGCCGACGATATCGTCGCAGCGGACGCGCCGCTATTTGCGTTT
>JANMJR010000452.1:0-3908 GCA_031371465.1 Pseudomonadota bacterium | reverse complement strand
CTTTTGGTTCTTGTCGCCCGCCACATTCATCACAGAAACGGAATCCGTATCCGGGTTGACCGACCAAACATAATTATCGTCGCTCGTCAGCGCAATCGGGGTAGAACGGCTTTCCTTCAGCAGCGCTTGATTACCGCCGCCGCCATTGTTTCCGCCACCACCTCCGCCACCACAAGCACTCATGGCCAATGCTAAGGCCGTAGCGCTTGCCCATCCGATGTATGTCGCCTTGCTCATTTCAGTTATCTCCGTCATTAATGGAATGATTCGCGGGCGCGTCCAAAAGATGCGTCCATGCTCAGTAATTTCCCGATATGACGTAAAGGTTCAACGTGGGGTGCAAAAACAATTCTTCTGCGGGGATGGTTAAACTTTACGGCGTGGTGCGACGTGAGAAAAATAAGGACAATGCGCAATCTGACATAAGGTTGGATCGCGTACGAAGTGAGGATTTCTTGACGAGGCAATGTCGCGATAGTATTTTTCGCGTTGGGCGACTACGCCCTCCCTAGCGCGCGTTGCGCGCGGGGGAGGGTTGGGGAGGGAGTAACGGTTAAATACGTCGATACGACGGATGCAAAGGATTGTTGCGATCAATGTAACGCGCGCTACCGGCGGCGGCCGTTTGCCATGTCGTCATTTTCAGTCGCCCAAAGGACGGATGCAGCGGATTGCCGGAATCCCGGTACGCCGCCGTATCTGAGCCCTGCGCCGCCTGAGCAATCGTGACCTTGTTCGCGTAATACGACGGATTGAGCGGGTTGTCTGCGGCCTGGGTGGCCGATGCAGTGAATAAAATTGCGCTGATTCCGATAATATGGCCCAACTTAAAATATTTGCGGTTCATAGTAAATTCTCCGATACAAAAGATTGATCAAATCAACAAGGTATCCGAATTCGGATACAGAGCTTAGGAACGCTTGGTATTCATACATTCGTGCCCTACTCGTTAATTCCCGTAATGACCGGAAAGGTTCAATGGGCGATTTAAATTTTGGAAACTCAGCGAAAATTTTTCGTGGAAGTCTCGCGCCGAGGACGCCGGCGCCATCGCGCCAGGGGCCGTGCCCCGCTTGCCTCCTGGCGCGGCATGGCCTGCGAGGCAAGCGTGGTGCGGTTACTGGCACAGGGCTGTACTCAGTAGCCGAACGACACCAACGCCGCCGGCAACGATTGCGGCAAGCTGCGTGCTACCGATGCCACCGGCAAACCAGCCAGAAGCGCATGAGCGCGCGCATTCAAAAGCGAACCCAAATCGCCGATTAGATCACAATGCCACTGGTTGTTTTGCGAACTCACCGCGTATAACATTCATTCGTACAAGTAAGGTGATGAGCAAAGTCGGCGTACAAAGATAAGAATTTTCTGAGGAGAACTTGACCAATGGCAAGCCATGTAACCGGTGACGGAGGCATCCCACCGCGCGATGCAACAAAGCGCGGACTAAAACGTATCATGACGCTTGGCGGGGCCTACGGTACCCGCAATTACACGGTAAAGGATCTCCGCGACCAAAAGGGCAAGCGGGTGTTGGTCGAGACGCTGCCTTTTACGCCGGAGGAGGCTGCCGCTGCCGAGGAGGCGGGTATCGACACAATGAAAGTGCGCTTCGATCCGAAGCGGCCCGAGCTGGCCTCGGAGATCCGCAAAGCCGCGCCCAATACCTTCATGTCATTTTCGGTACCGCTGGTCGCTGCGGCGAGCGAGTCCGAAGCGGTACGGCTCGCCTATCACGCCATGGAATTGGGGGCCGATGCCATCATGTGCCAATGGTCGCCGCGATTCATCAGCGCCGCGGCGGAAGCTGGCGTGCCGGTGCAGGGCCACGCGGGCTTGGTGCCAAGAAAGAGCACCTGGACCGGGGGCTTGCGCGCGGTCGGTAAGACGCTGGAAGAAGCGATTTGGATCTATCGGGAGATCAAGCGTTTGGAGCAGGCCGGCGCCTGGGCGGTCGAAATCGAAGTCATCCCGGCCGCCTTGTTGGCGGAGCTCACCAAACGCACTACTTTGCTCACCTCATCCATCGGCGCCGGCAGTGGCGGCGATATCCAATTTCTGTTCGCGGAAGATATTCTCGGCAACCACCGACCACCGTATCCGAGGCATTCAAAGCAGTATCGCGACTTATACAAGATGCAAGAGGCAATGCAGGCGGAACGAATCGCCGGTTTTACAGACTTCATTCAGGATGTACGAACCGCGGGATTCCCCGGCCCCGAGCACATCATCGAGGCGCCGGACGGCTTGATCAGCGCGTTTGTCGATCATGCGGAAAAGAACGATACCTAACGGTGAGCATAGTGATCTCTAATCGAAGGGTTTCTCTAGAAACACACAACGCGATGCGAATTCTTCATTCAGGCAAGTCAAACTAATGACAACCGGCTCCCTTCGCATCGGCGCCGGCGCAGGGTTCCAAGGTGACCGCTTTGAGCCGGCAATCATTCTCGCCGACCAAGGCAACCTCGATTATCTGGTGCTTGAATGCTTGGCCGAACGTACCATTGCGCTGGCGCATAAGAGCAAGCTCGAGAACCCAGCACTAGGTTACGATCCGTTCTTGCAACGCCGTATTGAACCGCTGTTGCCGCTGCTTAAAAAACGCGGGATACGGCTGATCACCAATATGGGCGCGGCCAATCCCGACGCGGCGGGGCGCGCAATTATCGCGATCGCGCGGCAGCAAGGCATTTCCATCAAAGTGGCGGTCGTGAGCGGCGACGATGTCCTGACGCGGCTTGCGCCTGATCTACAAATTATCGAGACCGGCCGTGCGCTTCACACTTACGCAAACGTCATTTCAGCCAATGCCTACCTCGGCGTCGAATCCATGCTGCCTGCGCTGGCCAGTGGCGCCAGCGTGATTATCACCGGCCGCGTCGCCGACCCGAGTTTGTTTCTCGCGCCGATCTTGCATCATTTCGGCTGGCGTCTGGATGACTGGCGACGGCTCGGCCAAGGCACCGTGATCGGGCACTTACTCGAATGCGCCGGGCAAATCACCGGCGGTTATTTCGCCGACCCGGGCAAGAAGGATGTCCCCAACCTCGCGCATCTCGGCTTTCCGCTTGCAGAAGTTCGCGAAGACGGTAGCGCTATCCTCACCAAAGTCGCGGGCACCGGTGGCGTCATCAATCTCGCGACCGTCAAAGAGCAGCTTTTGTACGAAGTCACCGATCCGCGCGCCTATATCACGCCTGATGTCGTCGCTGATTTTACTCAAGTTAGATTGCAAGAAATCGGAAACGACCGCGTACAGGTCAGCAACGGTTTGGGCCGCGCGCATACCGATAGTTACAAAGTCAGTATCGGCTACCAAGCGGGTTTTCGAGGCGAAGGCGAGATTTCCTACGCCGGGCAAAACGCGTTTGCCCGAGCCGAACTTGCTGGGCGCGTAGTCAGCGAGCGCTTGGGGGACGATTTTCCCGACCTGCGAATCGACTACATTGGCAGTACCTCAGTACACCGAAAGAGTTTTGCGCCCCACATCGAGCCCTACGAGATTCGTTTACGCGTGGCGGCGTTGGCGTCTTCGGCCAAGCAAGCCTCGCGCATCGGCGAAGAAGTCGAAGCACTTTATACCAACGGGCCAGCCGGCGGCGGCGCCGCGCGCAAGTACGTAACCGAAGTGATCGGTATCGTCTCCGCGTTGTCGCCGCGCAGTGAATTGGCGAGCAAAGTCACCGTGCTTGAATCGGAACCCCATCATGAAACTGTATGAAATCGCCCATTGTCGTGCGGGCGATAAAGGCAACACGTCGATTCTGTCACTGATTGCCTATCGGGCCGAGAATTATCCGTTGTTGGTCGAGAAAGTGACGGTGGCCGCTGTGCAACGCCATTTGAGTGGCATCGTCGCCGGCAAGATAACCCGACATGAAGTGCCCGGCCTACTCGCGTTGCAGCTT
>JANMJR010000442.1:0-3407 GCA_031371465.1 Pseudomonadota bacterium | reverse complement strand
CAGCGTGATCGTTCAGCCGCAGGGCGGGATCGAGCGATCGATGGGGAAGGCAAAACGGGTGATCGACAAGAGATCCCGATAAAACGGAATCACTCGCTCGGCGGCGCGATCCAATTGAAGAGCGTCAAGCCGCCGTCCACCACCAGCGTCGTCCCCGTCACGTACGCAGAAAACCGATTGCTCAATAGAGCGAGCGCGGCGTTGCCGACGTCCTCGGGCGTACCGACGCGGCGCAGCGCAATCTTATCCGCCAGCGTGGCTGGGTCAGCGGAGAATCCACCGCCCGGAATCGCTCCGGGCGCAAGCGCGTTGACGCGAATTCCGTACTGTCCATAGGCGCGAGCGAGTTCTTTCATGACCATGGTGGTACCCGCTTTGGAGGCACTGTAATGGGGCAAGTTACGCGGGGTGTCGGCATGCAGTGAGGTGATGAACAGGATACGTCCGGCGATGTTCGTGTCGCGCATATGTTGTGCCGCCGCGCGTCCGAGCTTGAATCCCGCAGTCAAATTCACCGATGTCATCAACGACCATTGTTCGTCTGTTACGGCATCCGCCGTTTGATGTTCTTCACGCTTCGGGCTGGCGCTGTGGACGAGAATGGAGAGTTGACCGAGTTGTTTGATCGCGTCGTGCAATAATTTTTCCGCGCCGTCCGACGTCGACAAATCCGTATGCATGAAATACGCCGACGCGCCCTCGGCAACGAGTTTTTCGGCAACGCGCCCACCGCCAACGGCGTCGATATCCGACAGCACCACGCGCGCACCTTCACGCGCCAACGCGAGGGCGATGCCGCGGCCGATGCCGGATGCGGCGCCGGTGATAAGGGCGGTGTCGCCCTTGAGGAGTTCATTCATGCCACGGCCTCAGTTCAAACTGCGAGTTTACATCGATCCACGGCGCCATATCTATGCCGAAAGATGCTTGTCTGTAAGCCCCATAGATATTGGATCGTGGCGATGCATGCCCGCCGAACCGCTCTGAAAGCGCCTTTCAACCGTGCAGCCTTATCGGGCTAGCAACATGCGTCAGAAAGATCTGCAAGTAAGTTAGCAGTTTTGTCAGTAATAGTGGTAAATAATTAATTTGCATCAATCGGTTATATGAGAAATAATGTTGGCAAATAATCTCGCTAACGTATGTATCACGCGCCTCATCAATTTGAACCGCTTCTGCCGGCGCCGCGTCTACAGGAGCCGCTACTCGCCAAAGCTCACGATCTGGCGCGAGCCGCGATGCAGCTCGTCGGCAGGCCGGTTCCTGCCGAACTTCGTACGCTGCTGCGCGCAATGAACTCCTATTACACCAATCGAATCGAGGGCCAGCATACCTGTCCCCAAGAGATTGAACAGGCGTTGCGCAAAGACTTTTCGGATAATCCAAATCTTGCCGCGCGCCAGCGGCTGGCGGTCGCACATATCGATGCTGAGCAGGCCATCGAGCAGCGTTATGCAGGGTTGGATGGCGCCAAGCGACTTTACACTGTCGATGCCGTTCTCGACATCCATCGTGAGCTCTTCGCCCCGCTTCCCGTTGGTGATCTTGCCGTGCCAAACGGTGAGACGATCGTGCCCGGGAGGCTGCGCGAACGGGACGTACAAGTCGGCCAGCATATCGCGCCGGTCTATGGGAGCCTAGTCGTTTTTTTGCAACGGTGGGCGCAGTTTTATGGCGACGTAAGGCGCGGCGAAGCGTCCATACTTGCCCTTGCCGCCGCCCATCAGCGTCTAGCGTGGATTCATCCTTTTATCGATGGTAACGGCCGAGTGATGCGGCTACACAGCCATGCGCAACTCCATGTGCTAGGTTACGCCAATGGTTCGTGGTCGCCGTTGCGAGGTTTTGCGCGATCAACCGATCGTTACTACACGCTGCTCGCAGATGCCGATTCACCGCGTCGTGGCGATCTCGACGGTCGCGGCAACCTGAGCGAGCAAGCGCTGATCGCGTGGATCGACTACGTGTTGGATGTCTGCTTGGATCAAGTTCAGTTTATGACGACGACGCTAAATTTGGCGGCGATGGAGCAACGTATCGCCGCGTGTCTTATATTCGAGGAGGAGAGTTTGCGGTCCGGCGTGCGTCGCGAAGCGTTGCGACCGCTACACTACCTTTTTTCGACCGGCGCAGAGTTGGAGCGGGGCGAGTTCAAGTCGATGATGGCGTTAGGCGATCGGACCGCGGTCAGTGCCTTGGCGGCACTACTCAAACGAGGACTCCTTAAGTCCGATACACCACAGGGAAAAGTCAGATTCGCGCTACCGTTGCACGCTCTTCGATTCTATTTTCCAGTGCTTTGGCCCGAGGCGGAGGCCGAACCGGGCGAAGGCGTGGATCGATAATCTCGGTAGTTGAAACTCAGCCCTCAACCGTGCCGGGCAGGTGGTGCTCACACTGAAGAGCGCCTACCGAGACGGCACCACGCATATCGTCATGTCGCCGCTGGAATTCATGCAACGCTTGGCCGCGCTGGTGCCGCGTCCACGCTTGCATCTGATCCGCTTCCATGGCGTAGCATAACGACTACTGCTGCTACTAGTGCTCGCCCCGCATGCGAAGTTGCGCGCGCAGATCGTTCCGAGTCCAGCGGAGAACACCACCGAGCACGCAGCCGATCACTCGCACACGCCCGCGCATATGAGTTGGGCGCGCTTACTCAAGCGCGTGTTCGATCTCGACATCGAACACTGCCCACATTGTGGGGGGCAGCTTAAAGATCATCGCCACCATCAAGGATCCGCCAGTGATTGTGAGAATCCTCGCCCATCTGGGCCTGCCCACCGGGCTCCGCCGCGTTCCCCGGCGCGCCGAGTCGAGTGGCTGGCCTCGGGCCATCTGCTCCAAGCGGCTTGAGAGCCGAAACCGGTTGCCCAACGCAAGCCAATGATCCCACTCGGCCGGGACTCGCGCGAGCGCCCAGAGGGTGACGAAATCAGCCGCGGCATGGCATCAAAATGGCCTTAGGCCACCCCGCAACGGCTGCTGCTAGAGCCGATGCATGGCTCGACGGAATCTCGCAAAACCGCAATTTTCACCCACCACTCATGCGTTTGATGGCAATTGACGATTCGCCGGCTTAGCGATACATTGATCGTTGGCCAAAAAGGGTGCTTAAATTCCCTACACGCCGTGGGTACATGGGCGATAAAGTGGGGTTCGACGGGGCACAGAGAAGGCGAATCAGTTTCAGAATTGACGGTGGCTACATTTGCATGCAAAGTGCGTAGTGAGAAACCACAATAGGAAAAATCCAGAAATGAAAATAGTAGATTTAATTGAAGGGGATTGTAGAGAAGTGCTGGGGCGCGTGCCCTCCAACAGCATTGACCTCGTCGTCACGTCGCCACCCTACGCAGATCAACGCAACAGCAGCTATGGAGGGATTTCACCCAACCATTATGTCG
>JANMJR010000426.1:0-20683 GCA_031371465.1 Pseudomonadota bacterium | reverse complement strand
TTTGCCGAAGCGGGTCGCCAGTTTCGTCGCGAATGCGTACAGTCCGGGCCGCAGCGCGACATAGCGCCAAACCTTGATCGATAGTTGTTCGCCGAACGGTCGCAGATGCTGCTCGATTTGTTTTTCGCGCAAGTGCCGCATGAGATCCGGCAGCGGAATCTTGACCGGGCAGACCACGCCGCAAGCATTGCACAGCGTCGCCGCCTGCGGCAGATCGAGCGCATTTTTCAGGCCCACATAATTCGGCGTCAACACCGCGCCGATGGGGCCCGGATATACCCAGCCGTAGGAATGGCCGCCAATGTTCTGATACACCGGACAATGGTTCATGCAGGCCCCGCAGCGGATGCAGCGCAAGGCTTCTTGCATCTCGGTGCCGAGCATTGCGGCGCGGCCGGAGTCCACCAAAATCACATGGGATTGCTCGGGCCCGTCGCTATCGCCTTCGCCTTTAGGGCCGGTAAGCACCGTGACGTAATTGGAAATCGATTGGCCCGTGGCCGAGCGCGGCAGTAGGCGCATGATAGTGGCCAGATCATCTAATGTCGGCAGCACTTTTTCGATGCCGGTAATCGCCACATGAATCTTCGGCGCCGTGGTGACCATGCGGCCGTTGCCTTCATTGGTGACGAGTGCGACGGAGCCGGTTTCCGCGATCAGAAAGTTGCCGCCGGATATTCCCATATCCGCCGACAAAAAATGTGGCCGTAGTATCTGCCGGGCTTCCTTGGTCAGTGCAGGAATGTCGAGCTTGTAAGGTAGGTTATGGTGTTGTTGAAATAACTCGGCGACATCTTCCTTGCTTTTGTGTATCGCCGGGGCAATCAAATGCGACGGCGGCTCTTTGGCGAGTTGAACAATGTACTCGCCCAAATCCGTCTCGATCGCTTGAATGCCGACGGTCTCCAAGGCGTGATTGAGCCCGGATTCTTCGCTCACCATGGATTTCGATTTGACGATTTTTCGCACGCCATGGGCTTGCGCGATTTCGATGACAATGCGGTTCACATCCTCTGCCGTTTCGGCCCAATGAACGACTGTGCCTCGCGCGGTAGCCGCTTCCTCGAATTTGATGAGGTAAGCATCAAGACTCTCCAGGCCACGGTCACGAATCTCTTTGGCGGCGTCGCGCAACGCCTCGAAAATATCGAGTTGCGCCACGGCGGCGGCGCGTTTCTCGGCAAAACCGCGGCCGAAGCGGCGCATGTTTTTTTGGAAGTGAGCGTTGTCCAGTTGTATCGAGGACTTGCTCTTGAAATGCATCGATGCGACTTGCATAATTATTTGGGGGCTAGGGGCTAGGGGCTTGATCGGTACCGGCTAAGATTTCCGCGACGTGTAATACCTTGGTTGTTTGATCGCCTTTACGGCGCAAGCGACCTTCGATACAGAGCAAGCAACCCAGATCGCCGCCGACGATGGCGCTGGCGCCGGTGGCTTGAGCGTTGACGCATTTGTTATCCGCCATGCGGGTAGAAATGTCGCCGAGCTTGATTGAGAAGGCGCCGCCGAAACCGCAGCAGACTTCAGCATCGGTCATTTCCGTGACGGCCAAACCGCACTGGTTCAACAACCTGCGCGGTTGTTGTTTGACGTTAAGCTCGCGCAAGCCGGAACAGGAATCGTGGTACGTGATCGAGCCGGAAAAATGGGTCTGTAACTTGTTTAACTTAAGTACGTTAACCAAGAAATCAGTGAGTTCGTAAGTCTTTTCAGTCAACGCCATCAAGCGCTTCAAGGTTTCCGGTTCATCGCGGAAAATGACGGGGTAGTGGATGCGGATCATGCCGCTGCACGATCCTGACGGTGCGACGATGTAGTCGAATCCTTGAAACTCGTCGAGGAATTTGAGCGCCAATTCGCGGCCCGATTTTACGTCGCCGGAGTTATAGCCGGGCTGGCCGCAGCAGGTTTGAGCCGTGGGAACGATGACTTCACAACCGGCCGATTCCAATAATTTTAGCGCCGCAAAACCAATACGCGGCCGAACCAGATCGACAAGACAGGTGACGAAGAAACCGACGCGCACTAGAGCGAATTCCGCGACTTTTAAAGGAGCATGATGATAGCATAAACGCTGATATATTCTTTCGTGAAGGCGACGAATTGCCCCGCATTATTGTCAAATGCGGTACACTTTTGCGCTAATCTGACTAACAAATAACGCGAGGCTTTACGATGGCTCGAGCTGCGAAAAATGTGGAACCCGTGGAACCAGGGGAGGAAAAAGAGACCAAAAGCACGATCAAGGTCATCGTTCGGATGACGCAATTACTTGATGCGCTCGCTGCGTCTTCCGGCGCGGTACACCTAAAGGACCTTAGCCTTACCACGGGGCTCCATCCCTCGACAGCACACCGCATCCTCGGCGTAATGTGCGATCAGCGCATGGTGGAGCGCGTCGATGCCGGGAGTTATAAGCTCGGTATTCGCTTGCTCGAACTCGGTAATTTGTTTAAGCAGCGCGTATCGGTGCGCGAGCAGGCCTTGCCTTATATGCACGAATTGCAGAACGAAACCGGCGAGTCCGTTACTCTTAGCATCCGTCATCGCGACGAGGTGATTTTCGTCGAACGGGCCGTCGGGAGTCAGTCGCTAATGCGTGTGGTTCATGCCTACGGCGCACGCGCCTTATTGCACGTTACCGCAACGGGCAAGTTGTTTCTTGCCGACGACGGCGAGATCGCGTGGGTGAGCTACGCCGAGCGTACCCGACTGCATGCACTAACGGTGCGCTCCATCGAAACGCTAACGGCTTTGCAAGACGAATTGCGCGAGGTCCAGCATCGCGGCTACGCCTTTGAAGATCAAGAAGAGGAAGTGGGGGTAGGGTGTATTGGCGCGGGCATTCGCGACGACGAGAATCGCCTCGTTGCGGGAATTTCGGTGCTGGCGCCGTCAGATCGTATGCGCTGGAGTTGGGCCGATCGCGTCAAGGAGATCGCGGACAAGATTTCACGGGCGATTGGTTACTTGCCGCCCAACGGCACGGTCAAATAATGAACACTAAATAGGCGCGCCGGATCGGTCCACACGCCCGTGGCCGCCAGACCTGCGTGGCGCGCGATGGCTTGAAATTCCTCAATGCCATATTTGCAAGAAATCTCGGTGTGAATCGTCTCGCCTTCGCGGAAGGCGAATTGCTTCGCTGCGATCGTGACCGCCTGCGCTCGCAGGCTGAGTAAATGCATTTCGATGCGACCGAGATGCTCATCGTAAAACGCGTGATGACGAAAACCGCTCAGGTCAAAATCGCCGCCTAATTCTCGATTGATGCGGGTCAGAACATTCATATTGAAAGCGGCGGTGACGCCCGCCGCGTCGTTATACGCCGCGTGCAGTGTGGCGGGGTCTTTTTTTAGATCGATGCCGATCAATGCGCCCCCGTTTGCTCCCACGACTTGCGCAATTTGACGCAGAAACGTGTCGGTTTCGTTGCGGTCGAAGTTACCGATCGTCGAGCCGGGGAAGTACACGAGTTTATGCCGAAGATCGATATCGTCGAAATTCGGTAGCAAGAGCTGCCGCGTGTAGTCAGCACATACGGCACGAACCGGCAATCCCGGATGTGCCTGCGCGAGCGCCAATGCCGACTGCATCAGATGATCACGCGAAATATCGATGGGCACGTAACCCGCTGGTTGCATGGCGTCGATCAGGATCGGCGTTTTGGTGCTGCTGCCACTACCGTATTCGATCAATAGCGCCTTTGGTCCGATGCGTGCCGCCATACTGTGGACATGTTGATGCATGATGGCAAGCTCGGTGCGAGTCGGGTAATACTCGGGCAACTCGCAGATGGCCTCGAACAGTTCAGAGCCACGTTCATCGTAGAAATATTTTGCCGATAAGCGTTTTTGCGCGTCACTGAAACCCTCGAGAACGTCGTCCAAGAACGACGTCACATTGGGCGCCAGATCATGGAAACGATAGTTGGCGGTGGATGGCGCGTTCATGATTTGCCCATGCTCGGACGCACGCGTTCCTCGATCCATTTCTTAATGCGGTTTGCGTCGCCGACGCGCGAATAACGCCCGTAGGAATCGAGTAAAACGATATTCACGACGCGGCCGTGGATGACCGCCTGCAACACTAAGCAATAACCCGCCTCGTTCAAATATCCGGTCTTGGAAATATTGATGTCCCAGTCATTATCGCGACGCAACAGCGAATTGGTATTGAGGTAATTTATTTGCGTGCCGCTATCCAGGCGCTTGAGCGACACTTGCGGCGTGGTGGAGTAATCGCGAATCAGTTCATAGCGCGCGGCGGTGGCGACTAGTTTGGCCAGGTCACGTGCGGTCGAAACGTTCCGGTTCGACAGCCCGCTGCTGTCGACAAACCAAGTCGCGCTCATGCCGATTTGTGCCGCGCGCCGATTCATCATGGCGACGAACGCCTCGCGGCCGCCGGGAAAGGTGCGTGCCAACGCCGATGCGGCGCGGTTTTCCGAGGACATGAGTGCGAGCCGCAGCATATCGCGCCGCGCCAAGACTTCTCCGATGCGCATTTTCGAGCGCGAACCGCGCTCCATATCGATATCGTCGTTCTCGACGCGGATGGTGGCGTCTAGTGGAAGGCCGCTGTCGAGCATGACAATCGCCGTCATCAACTTGGTAAGCGAGGCGATGGGGCGAACCGTGTCCATGTTTTTGTCATACAGAACGGCGCCGGTATATTCGTCGAGCACCACCGCCGCATTTGAGTAAAGCGCGAGATTCCCCGCCGCGTCCGCCAATGAAAATTGTCCGAATAAAAGCAACATGAATACGTAGCGACCGATCCAAATCGCGGAAAAGTCGCGTGAGTTGCGTGGATTCAAACGGGGCATGGTCAATCGAAGTCGCCGTAAAATTTCGAGGCTAACACAATCTAAGTGAACAATAAACGGGACGGCCTTGAGGGCAGCATGATGGCTATCGCACTATTGCCGATAGCATGCCGTGACGTGGTGGGAGGAAATCGGGAACCTATTGACGCCGATTGACAGGTGGGGTACGTGCGGGTGAGCGGAAAACCCTAATTCAGTCGCACGCAAGCCAACGCGGTATGGCTTATCTCGCGGATCGGTAACCTGCGCACTCAATGAAATGTGAGTTGCTGTTCCAGCGGCGCTTCGTAGTCGTCGAGAAATTCGTCGATCGATTCGGTAGTGGGGCTCTTGGAGAAGACGTTTTCCATCGACGCGCGAAATTTCGCCGCCGTGTCCCCGACGAAGAAGGCGGTCGTTTTGCCTTGCTTGTCGATTAGCTCGAAACCGCCATGCGTCGGGTATTCGACCACCGAAAAGTGCTCACTGTTATACACCAGATTCATCACAGTCACTCCTTCAATCAATCAATCCACGTTTAACCGGCCCACTCGCGTGACAAAACCCATGCTCTAAATATAGGGCCGCCTGGTGCAAATTCAAGGACAGCCTGACGAATCGTCGAATACGCGACGTTCGTGTCGATTTAACGCTGCAGCGTCGGTTGTGGCGCACAGACTAAGGTTTGCGTAAACTTAAACGCTTATGGCGCGGGCCGAACTTCGCACCTGCAACCCGGACAGCTAAATCCAGTGCAGATCCGCAGGCAGTATCGCGGGCGAGCCAACGGCCCCGTAGCCATGTGCGGGTCAAGGCATCATGTTAAACAAGGAGTTCTATGCAGAGGTTGATTCGTGTCGGCGGTGCGTCGGGGTTCTGGGGCGATTCGGCTATCGCTACGTCGCAGCTATTAACCGCACCGCTGGACTACTTAGTCTACGATTACCTCGCTGAGACGACTCTGTCGATTCTGGCGCGTGCGCGCAATAAAGATGCCGCCATGGGTTATGCCACAGATTTTGTCAGTGTCACCATGGTGCAGAATCTGCGTGCCATCGCTGAACGCGGCGTGAAAGTGCTGTCGAATGCGGGTGGGCTTAATTCTGGCGCGTGTCGCGATGCGCTACGGGTGATTGCGCAGGCGCAAGGGATCGACATCAAGGTGGCCATTGTCGGCGGCGATGAGGTCATTGGCCTATTGCCACAATTGCGCAAGGAAAATATACGAGAGATGTTCTCGGGTTGCACGCTTCCGGAAAAAATCCACAGCATGAACGCTTATCTCGGTGCGCGGGCCGTCGCGCAAGCGCTGGAGCGTGGCGCGCAAATCGTTCTGACAGGCCGCGGCGTCGACAGCGCGCTGCTGGTCGGCGCGTTGATGCATGAGTTCAGTTGGGACTGGCGCGATTGGGACAAACTCGCCCAGGCGAGTCTCGCCGGTCACATTGTGGAATGTGGCGCGCAAGGAAGCGGGGGCTTGTTCACCGATTGGGAAGCGGTGCCGGGTTGGGACAACATCGGTTATCCGATTGTGGAATGCGCAGGTGACGGAAGCTTTGTCGTCACCAAGGCGCCCGACACCGGCGGCCTTGTTTCAAGCGCAACCGTTGCCGAGCAAATTCTCTACGAAATCGGCGATCCCGCCGAATATGTTTTGCCCGACGTGATCTGCGATTTTCGCGCCGTGCAACTGGAAAACGTCGGTGACCAGCGCGTTCGGGTGACCGGTGCGCTGGGGCGCGAACCGACCGCGAGCTACAAAGTCAGCGCGACCTTTTTCGACGGTTATCAACTGGAGGTTGGCCTGGCGATTCGCGGCATCGATGCCGTCGGCAAGGCGCAGAAAACGGCGGATGCCTTACTCAAACGCACCCGGCGCATGATGGCCGAACGCGACTTTGCCGACTATGCCGATGCGCTTGTTGAAGTCATCGGCGCCGAGTCGCTGTATGGCCCGCACAGCCGACGCCGCGACGCGCGCGACGTTATCCTGCGGATTGCCGTGCGGCATGCCGATAACAACGCCTTGGACATTATGCGCCGCGAAGCCAGTTCCCCGGGCACGTCCATGAGCCCAGGCACTAGCGGCGCGCTGGGTGGCGGCCGCGCGGCAATCAAGCCCGTCGTGCGTCTGTTTTCATTCTTGCTCGACAAACGGCGCGTGCCGGTGTCGGTCGAGCTGGATGGCAATTCGGCCATGCTGCCGCAACCCGTGGAGGTTGGCGGCGAATGGCGTCCAAGCATCGGCGCCTCTGCGCCGATCAATCCGTCGCACCCCGATCAATGCGAACAGGTCGTGGTTCCGCTAGTGTGCATTGCGCACGGGCGCAGCGGCGACAAAGGCGACGACAGCAACATCGGCGTGATCGCACGCAGTCCACAAGTTTGGCCGTGGCTGCGGAAAAATCTAACGGCAGAAAAAGTCGCCGCGTACATGGGGCATTTAGTGAAAGGGCCGGTCGAGCGCTACGAATTGTCCGGCATCATGGCGCTGAATTTCGTCCTGCGTCGCGCGCTCGGCGGTGGCGGGATGGCGTCGCTTCAATCCGATCCACTGGGCAAGTGTTATGCGCAGATGTTGTTGGATCTGCCGGTTGCGGTGCCGCTCGAACTGCTGAGTACGCAGAGGTCTGACTAGGGTGCTCAACCCAGTCCTTCGCCACTATGGAGCGCCTGCATGGCAGCTATCCGTGTAGTGCCGTTGGCGTTCTTGCCAGCTGGTTGGTGTGACAAGAAATTCGTATTAGTATGGGCGCTTGATCCGCCGAATTGAACCACGCTTTGAATATTTCCCAGTTACAGATCACCTTTCATCCCGAGCACGATCGGATGTTATTTCGCGTCAGCGGGGGCGACGCCGACGAAGTTTGCATTTGGCTGACACCGCGTTTGGTCAAGCAGCTATGGCCCAATCTAGTACAGTTGCTTAGCAACAAAGTGGCGCAAGAAATCCCTACTGCCAACCACGATGCGCGCCGCATGGTGCTGGGCATGCAACACGAGGCAGCGGTTGGTCAAGCCGATTTTTCGCAGCCCTATCGAACCCGGCCGATGCAATTTCCACTCGGCGAATCGCCCTTTGTCGCGGCAAAAATCACGATGAATGTATTACCTAATGCGCTTTATTTGCTGGCGCTGCATCCCGCCGAGGGGCGCGGGGTAGATTTGCGCTTGACCGAACCATTGCTGCACGGCTGGCGCCGGATGTTGCAGAAAGCCTGTCGCGAAGCCGAGTGGGACTTGGCGCTTGGTTTTCCGGGCAGCCCGTTGACGGCGGCAGAAGGTAGTGCCGAAAGCCGTGTACTCAATTGATTGCCACGCCAGAACCCGCATGGATATTGGATGGCCTAGGGCCACTGCCCTGCAACCTGGCATAGCCTGAGAGGCAAGCTGCAATTGGCGCCTGGCAATGCTACGGGGCGGGATTGGTGTAACGCAAATGAATGGCTTCGATCTCTTTCAAGCAATCGTCCGATAGCGTGACGTATTCGCTCTGAATATTTTCCTTCAGTTGATCCAGGGTCGTGGCGCCGATGATGTTGCTCGCCATAAACCAACGTTGATTGACGAACGCGAGGGCCATGGTCGCGCCGCTCATGCCGTATTTCTTGGCGAGTTCGACATAGGCTTGCGATGCGGGTTTGGCGCTTACTTTTTCGTAACGCTGACCAAAGCCGGCGAAAATGTTGCAGCGGCCGCGCCCTTCCGGTGTGAGATATTTTCCGCTCAAATGGCCGAATGCGAGCGGACTGTAGGCGAGCAAGCCGACGTTTTCGCGGTGGCAGGCTTCCGCCAAACCGTATTCATAAGTGCGATTCATAAGGCTATAAGCGTTTTGAATCGACACCACGCGCGGCAGATTGTGTTGTTCCGCCGTGCGCGTGAACTGGCACACGCCCCACGGCGTTTCGTTGGACAGGCCAACGTAGCGAATTTTCCCCGACTTCACATGCACCGCGAGCGCTTCAAGTTGCTCGCGAATCGGCGTCGCCTCGCGCTCGCGTTTCGGATCGTATTGATAGGCGCCGAAAATTGGCGTGTTGCGGTCGGGCCAATGGATTTGATAGAGATCGAGATAATCCGTTTGCAGGCGCTTCAAGCTGTCGTGCAGCGCAACGTCGATCTGTTCCTTGTTGACCCGGGAGCCGCCGCGCAAGTAGCTAAAGTCAGGCCGCGGGCCGGCGACCTTTGAAGCGACGATAAGCTTATCGCGCTGTTGTTTTTTCAACCAGGGGCCGATGTAGATTTCGGTTTTGCCATAACTTTCCGCGGTTGGCGGCACAGCGTACATCTCGGCCGTGTCGATGAAGTTGATGCCCTGGGCGATAGCGAAATCCAATTGCTCATGCGCGTCTTTTTCACTGTTCTGCTGACCCCAGGTCATGGTGCCCAGACAGATTCGGGAAACAACCAGATCGCTGTTTCCGAGTCGATTCATTTTCATTTACTGCCTCCGCTAACGATTGCCTATTGTTGGAAGCCGCAATAGTAAAGGATACGGACACCGAGTCAAGTTTTCGGCGCGCTCAGGCGGCGGCCAAACTCCCCGCGGACATCGCAGCGATGGCTTTTGCCTGATTCATGTCTTTGGTGTAGCCGGAAGCGAACAGGCAGCAGGCGAGTTGATTCAAAATCGGGTGAGGGATCGCGACTTCCCCGGCCAGGGCTTGTTTGATCCATGCCGTGGTGGCGGGTAAATTTACATCGCAAGGCATTCGTGTCGGTGTGCGACCACGGTCGTTCTCGTCATCGAACAGCATGACGTTGTGGGCGTTGGATACAAAGTCAAGGGCCGGCCGCCGGGCAGGATTGACGAAGGGTTCGCCCTCGGTGCCGCGAAACACCAGCGCGCTATAGCCGGTTGTTCGAAACACCTCGCGCAGGATTTCAGCCTGCGCATCGTCGGACACATTGCCGAGCTGTAGGCCTTGTCCGGCGAAGGGGTCAAGCAACGTTGGCGCGAGGTAACTGTGATTTGACAATCCCAGCCGTGTGCGCAGCGCGAGTAGCTGCGCCAGACCCGGACTCAAGACCGCGGTGGGCGCAAAGGCGAGCAGTTCGTGATCTAAACACGATTGCGTGTGGTGCGCCGTAGCGCTGGGAAAAATATTCAGTTCGCGCAACACGTACGCCGTTGCCATGCCGCCATGCCCCTCGAGCGTGCCGTGTAATAACACCGGTATTTCGTAACGCTTTAGCAGCAGTGCGAGCAGCGCCGTGAGGTTGGGATGGTTCACGGTGCCACAATAGGTTGGAATGAGGATCGGGCGCACATCCCGATGCGGCAGGCGCAAATGGGTGACGCGCTGCGCCAACACGCGTTGCAGTCCCACTAGTTCCTGTAGCGAGACGGGTCGCCCATGGGCGTAGGCGATGAACGCACCCATTTCCATTTCCGGTAAGCCGGCGTCGAACATCGCCGAGTAAAGTGTATAGAAAGTCGACTCGTCCAGATCGTGCCGCTGATCCGCGGCGCCGGCTAATAACTTGAAGAGCGCTGGGTAATTCATTTATGTTAATCCGTTTCGAGTGATGCTAATTTGAGCAAAGCCTGTGCCACTCAGCCCCTGGGCTAAGCTAATGAAAATATAGGGGAATTCTCTTTCCCAAGAAAAAATCAGCAACAAAACAGTGCCGTCTGGCGGCTCGATGCATCATGTCGGTGCGTTAGTGGTCGTAGTGATTGCGATTACGCAAGGGTAGGACTATTATTCGTCGATGCGTTTAAACCAATCAACTCATGGCTGACATGACCAACAAAAAACAAAAGACAAAACTCGTCGGGCCGGCGCGCGCGTTTCGCGATTGCCTGCCGCTGTTTCAGGCATTCGGCGATACCGGCCGTCAGGACATTATTCTATTGCTGGCCGAAGTGGAATCGATGAATGTGAACCAGATAGCCGAGCAACTGACGCTGTCACGGCCGACTATTTCCCATCATTTAAAGACATTGCGTAGCGCTGGGCTGGTATCGTCGGCGCGCCGCGGTACCGAGAATTGTTATACGTTGCAAATCGATGCGGCGCTGGAATTGCTGAAGGAATTGATTGTGCAAGTGGAAGCTTCGTGTGGCTAGTCGTGGTTGCTGCGAAGCATCGGCCTGCCCTCAAGCCGTGGGCCAGTGGCTAGCCTACCGGGTGGCCTACCGGGTGGCCTAGGGCCAGTGCCAGGGCAATGAGGGCAAGGCCATGAGGGCAAGGCAGGTCATTGGCATCACTTAACCGAAATAATATTTCTCGAAGTAGTTTATAGGGCTAAACGCATCACCAAACGATTTGATCGGAGGTAAAATGTTTTCGCTGAAAGTAAATGGAAAAGTTCATCAGGTGGATGTCGAGCCGCAGACCCCGTTGCTGTGGGTCTTGCGCGACGCCCTTGGCCTGACTGGGACGAAATTCGGCTGTGGCGTAGCGGTGTGCGGCGCTTGCACGCTACATCTTGGCGGTGTGCCGATGCGCTCTTGCATTACGCCGATCAGTGTCGTCAGTGACCATGAAGTCGTCACCATCGAGGGCTTGGGCGCAGCACGGTTGCATCGCGTACAACAAGCGTGGATAGATCACCAAGTTCCGCAATGCGGCTACTGCCAAACGGGCATGATTATGGCGGTTTCCGGCCTATTGCAGCGAACACCTAATCCCAGCGACGCGGAGATTAACGAATCGATCACCAATATTTGCCGCTGCGGCGCCTATCCGCGTATCCGCAAAGCGATTCGTGCGTTGGCCGGCGCAAACACGGGGGCATGATGAAAAAATCGCGACGTCGCTTTGTCATCGCCGGCGTGTTGCTCGGCGGTGCAGCGTATTTCGGTTATCGTTTTTTGAGCAAGCGCGATCGCCTCGCGAAACCCGCTTCTTTTCAACTCAAAGAAAATGAACTGGCGCTGAACGGTTGGTTCAAGATTTCCCCAGACAATACGGTGACGGTCATGGCGCCACGCCAGGAGATGGGCCAGGGTATCTACACCGCGCTGGCCATGTTGGTCGCCGAGGACTTGGATGCCGATTGGAGTAAAGTAAAAGTGCAGCAGGCGCCGATCGATAAAATGTACGCCAACATTACCCTGCTCACCGACGGGTTGCCGTTCGACGCCGAGGACACGAGTTACGCGGCGAGCGTGGCGCGGCGCGTCGGCTATAGTCTGGGCGATACCTTGGGTGTGCAAGCCACCGGTGGCAGCACCAGCGTGCGCGATGGATGGGAGAGCATGCGCATCGCCGGTGCATCGGCGCGCGCAATGCTCATTGCGGCTGCGGCGACACGATGGCAAGTGGCCGCGAGCGAATGCACCACTAGCAATGGCGTGGTGTCGCATTCCGCATCGGGCAAGCAAGCAAGCTACGGCGAACTCGCCGCTGCCGCCGTACAACTCCCGCCGCCGACGGAACCCACACTCAAGGAGCGAAAGAATTACGTTTTGATCGGCAAATCACAACCGCGTCTGGATATTCCCGCAAAGGTGACGGGTGAAGCGGTGTTCGGTCTGGACGTGCGTTTGCCGGATATGCTCTACGCCGCCATCGCCCAGTGTCCGGTATTCGGCGGTACGCTGAAAAGTTTCGCCGAGGAGAAGATCCAGTCGATGCCCGGCGTGGCGCGAGTCGTCGCGTTGCCCAATGCCGTAGCGGTGGTGGCCAATAGCTATTGGCGAGCGAAAACCGCGCTGCTGGCATTGCCGATTGTGTGGGATGAGGGCGCGAACGCAAAACTCGATTCCACCGCGATCAATGAGCAGTTCAAACGCGATTTAGAAACGGGTAAAGCCGGCAGCTATCGCAACGACGGCGACGCCGTGGCGGAATTCGGCCGGGCGGCGAAGGTGATCGAAGCGGAATATCGAGTGCCATTTCTCGCCCATGCGACCATGGAGCCGATCAACTGCACCGCGCGGGTTGCCAACGGCGGCTGCGAAGTGTGGACATCGAATCAGGCGCCGTCGTTAGTGCAGTGGATTGCCGGAAAAACCGCTGGCGTCGAGACCAGCAAAGTCGTCGTGCATACGCCCTATCTGGGCGGTGGTTTTGGCCGCCGCGCCGAGATGGATGCCGTCGTGCAAGCGGTGACGATCGCGAAGGAACTCAACGGTCCGCCGGTCAAAGTGGTGTGGTCGCGCGAAGAAGACACGCAACACGATATGTACCGGCCCGCGGCGATGGCGAAGTTCCGCGCGGCCTTGGACGGCGACGGTAAACCGACTGCGTGGTGGAACCGCATCGTCGGCCCGTCGGTCACGTTATCGTTCATGGAGCGCATCGTTCCATGGGCGGCGTCCGACATGATGCAGGACAAGACTAACGCCGAAGGCGCGGCGGACATGCCCTATGAGATCGCCAATCTCAAAGTCGAACATGTGTTGTCGCCCACCCCCATTCCGGTCGGCTTCTGGCGCAGCGTGGGCCATTCGTACAATGGTTTTTTCAAAGAAAGTTTCATCGATGAACTCGCCCACGCCGCGAGCAAAGATCCGTTCGAATTTCGCCGCAGCTTGCTGCAACAACATCCGCGCCATCGCAAAGTACTGGAGACGGTTGCGGAAAAAGCCGGCTGGGGAACGCCCATGGAAAAGGGTACGGGGCGCGGCATCGCGTTACATGAATCGTTCCATTCTATCGTTGCACAAGTCGCCGAAGTTGTCGTTTCCGCTGACGGCGTGATCCAGGTCAAACGCGTCGTGTGCGCCATCGATTGCGGCCCGACGATCAACCCCGATACCATTGTCGCGCAGATGGAAAGCGGAATTATTTTCGGGCTGTCGGCGGCATTATTCGGCGAGATCACGATCAAAGACGGTAGAGTTGAGCAGGGCAATTTTCCAACCTATGATATGGTGCGTTTGGCGGAGACGCCGACGATCGAAGTCCATATCATCGACAGTGATGCGGCGCTGGGCGGTGTGGGTGAACCGGGAACACCGCCGATTGCGCCGGCGCTCGCCAATGCGATTTTTGCCGCGACCGGTAAACGTATTCGGCAGTTACCGATACGTGGCGACGCCATCAAGGCTTAATTCATACGACTTGCGAAAGGACATCATGATTTTCAAGAAGCGTTGTCTCGTGGGGTTTCTTATTGGATGCTTACCGTTAATCCCATCCGCACAAAGCAACGAGGAAGAATCGATCAAAGCGTTTATGACTGCGGCGAAAGTGTTGCAACATCCGCGCTGCACCAATTGCCACGCCAAGGGCGACGGCCCGCGTCAGACCGACCAGAGTCGCGAGCATATGTTCAACGTCAAGCGCGGTCCCGCCGATCGCGGCGTCGGCGGCTACACCTGTAAGAGCTGTCACCAGAACGCCAACGTCGCCGGCATACCCGGCGCCGACGATTGGCACATGGCGCCGCGCACCATGAGCTGGGGCGATAGTACAGCGACAGAGATTTGTGCGACGCTGACCGACACCGCACGCAATGGCAATCGCCGGCCATCCGGCGTCGCGCTGCACGTCGACAACGACATACTGGTCAATTGGGCTTGGTCGCCCGGTGCGCCGCGAACGTCGCCGCCGTTGCCCCACGACGAATTCGTCAAGCTGATGCAACGTTGGGCCGCTACCGGGGGTTACTGTCCGAAATAGCGCTTCGTCGTCCCCGGGCGCCCTTGGGCGCGGGATCGAGCGTCGCTAGAACCAAGACACTGGAGTCCCGCCTTCGCGGGAATGACGGGAAAATGTTGTTAGTGGAAACGTGCTGCGCCTAGGGCCGGTCCCTGCTTGGTTCCTGCCAGGGTATTGTCTGTGAGGCGCTCTGGTTCTAGCTCTTGGCGTAGTCAATCGGGATTGAACAATTAGGGAAGCTCTGAATAAGTCCGATTTCGTCGTGATGCCGCGTTGCTCACAAAAAATATCTCCTTACATATCATTTATATGCCGCGTCGATATTTTTTGTTCGCGCCTTGCCTCACTTAGCACTCGAACTTATTCAGGGCTTCCTTAGATTGGGTTGGGCGACTCGGCGTTACGGCCCTACTCTTGCGACTATATCGAATTCAAAAACCTAAGCAACGCATCGCGATCGGCTTTCGGCATATTGCGAAACGCATCGCGCGAAACTTCCGCTTCGCCGCCATGCCACAGAATCGCTTCGGTGGCGTTGGCGGCGCGGCCATCGTGGAGCATCGATTTGCTGCCGGTTACGATTTCCGATAGCCCCAAGCCCCACAGCGGCGGCGTGCGCCATTCCCTGGGCTCGGCTTGGTAATCGGGCCGACCATCGGAAAGTCCTTCGCCCATGTCGTGAATGAGCAAGTCGGTGTAGGCATGGAAAGTTTGATTCGCGAGCTGCGGCAGGGATTTGAATTCTGCGGCGGTTGTCATCGTCGGCACATGGCATACCGAACATTTTGCTTGGTCGAATAGCGCTTCGCCGCGCGTGAAATCGGGATCGTTTACGTTTCGCCGCGCCGGCACGGCCAGCCCCTGGGTCCAGAATTCGATTTCATCCCAGTCGCTATCGACCACTTCCGGTCGATTGTTCGGGGTGGAGGCCAGGCAAAGCGATTGCACCGACGTGCAGTTGTCCTCAATGAGCATCGACGTGGTTGCGCCGATGTCGCCTAGGAAGGCGAAGGCGATCTGCACGCGGATAGTGGGAACGTTAGCTTTCCAACCGAACCGCCCCATTCGAGATTGTTTGGTGTAAGGGTCCCAGACCGTGTTAGGCCGGCCGCTGAAACCTTGTTCCGCTTGTTTTTTCGCAATGCTCAGCAGGGTTTCTTCCGGGACTGCCTCAAGCAGACCCATGCCAAAAATCGGCGGCGTGAAGCGCAGCGACAACATCGTCTCTTCGCCGAGCGGGCCAAAGGTGAGTTTGTCGAAACGCGGCTTGGGTTTGCGCAGCGTAACCTTTTCTCCGTCGGCAAATTCCACAACGCCGGCTTCGTCCCATTCGATATAAACGGCGCCTTCCGGCGGAACGCGATCGCCGACGCCGTGGTTATAGGCATCCTTGCCGGTCAAGCCTTGGTTTTGAAACTGATCGCCATAGGCCGGATGGGGATTGGGGCCGCCGTGCTCGGTCTTGCCCGGAATACTCATACGGATCAATACGCCCATCGGTTCTTCATCGGCCTTAGGCATCATCCCGCGCCCGGCGCCGATGTGGCAGCCGGAACATTTGTCCGCGATGAAGGTCGGCCCGAGCCCCCACGCACCGCCCATGGAAGGAAAGATCACCCACTTTTGATTGAAGTGATTGCGTCCGCGCATGAAGGGTTGCTGCTGTTTATAGGTCAACACCGGCGCGGGTTCGCCGAACGCCTCGGCGTCGGCGCGTTTCAGAGTGAAATCGCCGGCGGACAGGGTCGGATCGACGGGCGCTTCAGCATCGGCAAGAACGAGGCCCGCAAGGCTCAAGCCGATTACAATCAGCGAGGTACTGAATCTGGGTTGGCGAAACAATTGTGTAATCCGAGTAGAGTTTTGCATCGGACTACGTTACCGGATGACACGTCGAGATGCAAGTATGTTTACATCCGCAGAAATGAAAAAGCCGGGTAACCCCGGCTTTTTCACTGTAAAGAAAATCGACACTTACTTTACCTTGAAGCGGCGGCGGAGTCCTAGGCCCAGTAAACCTAATCCCGTTAGCAAAATCGACGCCGGTTCCGGCGTTTCGTTGGGGGGTTCTGGGGTGAAGTCACCCCGCAGGCCCATTAGGCCGTTGATTTCGTTGTCGCCATCATCTACCAGCGCGGCCGGACCACCGTGAATGATCGACGCATAACGAAATGTCTGGGTCGGATCGCTCAGTCCCACCGCAGCGGTAAACCCATCCCAGTATCCGTCCCAGGCGTTGGGCGCGCCATCGGCGAGAAAGCCTTGCAGCCAGACGCGCTGGACCACTGCTTGGACCCAGGTAACTTGATCGTTTGACAGATATACAGTGGACTCGATGGTCTCCTGGGGCAGGGGCCCATGATCAACCGCCGCGAATACGGCTACTTTAGTCGCTTGGAACCCTAAATCGAACACGGTCTGACCGACCACACCATTCGCCTGGAACCATTGGTTGTCGATGCTATTGGCGGCGTCGGCTACGCTAATCCCCGAACACGCCGAGTAGTTATAAGGGTTGCCATTGACCGGGTTCGATATCCCCGAGCAAGAACCACCCGACAACAGCGTCGCCGCAGAAAAACCTTTAGAACTAAAAATACTGTCATCCAGCAACTGATTGTCTACAACCAATTGGCGGTTCGCCGCATTGTTCGCGCCGTAGTAAAGCTGTGCAAACGTACCGACAGTCGCCCCCTGCCAACTGCGCGGATCGTCAGGATTAGTAATAAGTGCGGCAGAAGCAGCCTGGACACCCAATGCGCATAGAACGCCAACCACATATTTATTCATCGAACCCCCCAAAAATATTGTTAGTTGAAAATCACTATCGTGCATACTTTTGACGCAAAAATCATGCCCGAAATAATTCCGATGAATAAACAATAAGTTGACGTTTTGGGTGGTGGCGCACTGTAAAATTTTTCGACAGGGTAAAACGTTCCCGAATGCAGCTGGGCGAGATCGCCGAGGGTTTCGCGCTCAAAATTGAACAGCCGGGCGCAACTCGGCTTTTGAGAACCGTGGCCCTGAAAGTGCTATTTCACGCTGATTAATTCCACATCGAATATCAAGGTGGCGCCGGGTGGAATCACGCCACCGGCGCCACGGTTGCCGTAGGCCATATCGGAGGGAATGATCAGCGTGCGTTTGCCGTCCTCTTTCATGCCCTTCACGCCTTCGTCCCAACCGCGAATGACCGATCCTCGGCCGAGCACAAAACCAAACGGATTGCCGCGGTCCAGGGAGCTATCGAATTTCTTGCCTTTTTTGTCCGGCGCACCGGCATCGTACAGCCAGCCGGTGTAATCCACGGAAACGGTCGAACCGGATTTCGCTTCGGCGCCGTCACCCACTTTGTTGTCGATAATTTTCAACGTGGTAATTTTTTCTTCCATGGCGTTTTCTCCCGCGCGTAGTGGGTGGGTGATCAACAGGCTGCTGCTCAAAAACAGCGCGGCGAGCAAGACGGATTTCTTCATAGCAATTCACTCCTTTGGTTTATTTCTCGACGCTACTCTAGCATAGCTTGTCAGCGGTGAAGCTTGCGCATAGCATGGCGAATCGATACTTAACCCACGGAGGACCCCCATGTCCCATACGCAACGAAGTATTTTTTTACTGATCGCGACGCTCGTCGGATTCACCGCGGCCAACGCACAAACCTGGTCACCGCCGCCGCCGGAACAGCGCTGCCCGTCCAAGTGGGGTGCCGACGACGAGCGCGGCGCAGCAAATTTAATGGGGCCGGAAGCGGTATTGCGCGCGACTAAACTCATTCGCCAAGGCAAGGTATTTGAACTCGGCAAAGAGCTTAATAATACGATTCCATTTTTCGGCGAGCGGCGCTTCAGCATGCAATTAAAGCGCACCACCAATCCCGCCGCGACCAACAAACAGCGCAGCAACGAAGAAATCGTTACCACCGAGCTTGGCCAGGTCGGCACGCAGTTCGATGCGCTGAATCACCAAGGCATCGCCGACATGCTGTACAACTGCATCAAAATCGACGACATCGCCACGCGTAACGGCTTCACCAAACTCGGCATTGAAAAAGTCGGCGCGATTTTCACCCGCGGTGTGTTGATCGACATCGCCGCATTCAAAGGCGTGGAAATGCTGCCGATCGATTACGAAATCACGGTACAGGATTTGCAAGATGCGCTGGCGAAACAAGCTGTGTCGATAGGCCAAGGTGATGCGGTTCTGATCCATACCGGCTGGGGTTTGTTGTGGGGAAAAGACAATGCGAAATTCGTCAGCGGCCAACCCGGCATCGGCGCGTCAGCCGCGGAATGGTTGGCGAAACAAAACGTGGTGTTGATCGGCAGCGACAATTGGGGCATCGAAATTTTTCCCAATCCGGATAAACAAATTCGCCTGCCGGTGCACGCGATTGCGCTGGTGGTGAACGGAATTTTCTTGCTGGAAAATATGGAGCTTGCGGCGCTGGCAAAAGACAAAGCCTATGAGTTTGCGTTTATTGTCGAGCCGCTCAAAATCAAAGGTGGAACGGGCTCGACGGTGGCGCCGATCGCGGTGCGATAAAGTTAAATGGCCGGGGAGCCAGTGGCCCGAGGCCAGGCCCTATTCATGCGGCTCCCAGGCCATGTCCTATTGGCCGTTTTTTGTTCATGACTGAATAGATGCCATGTTTAAACCTATCGTATTTTGTCTGATCTCGATCGCGGCATTCGGCGCTTGCGCCGACGAGCTTCCCTTTTTTGACGGCCATCTTCACTACAGCGGCAACGCATGGGAAGAAACCCCACCGGAAAAAGCAATAAAATATCTCGACGAAGCCAACATTCGTCGAGCGCTGTTATCCAGCACGCCGATTGAAGGTACGCTGAAACTTTATGCACTCGACCCCAAACGGTTCGTGCCGGAGTTGCGCGTGTATCACAAGGCCACGAGCTACGAAACCTGGCTGGTGGAGCGTGCGAATTGGTGGCGCGCCGACGATACCATGGCGTTTCTGGAGAACGAACTTAAGCGCGGGATTTACGTCGGCATCGGTGAGTTTCATTTGTACGGCGCGGAGGCGCAAAGCGATGTGATCAAACGCCTGGTCAATCTCGCGGTAGAAAAGAAGCTGCATCTGCATGCGCACTCCGATGCGCAAGCCATCGAAACGCTGATGTCGCACAATTCAAACGCGAAAATTCTCTGGGCTCATGCAGGCATGAGCACGCCGGTGGCAACCGTCGGCGAATGGATGGCGCGCTATCCGACGATGTACGTGGAATTGTCCTATCGCTACGACATCGTCAACGGCGACGCGATCGATCCAGCATGGAAGGGATTATTTTTAAAGTATCCAGACCGCTTTGTCATGGGCAGCGACACATGGACGCCCTCGCGCTGGCCGGAATTACCCGCCATTGCAAAATGGTATCGCAGTTGGCTCAGCCAACTTCCACGAGACGTCGCGGAGAACATCGCATTCAAGAACCTAGCGCGCTTTTTAGGGACGAATTTTTAGCGAAGAGCAAGCGCGGCATGAATACAATTGCTGCCGGGGAGGCTGACCTCGGGCCACACAGTGGGGTGAAGAGAGTCCGCTGCAAGGGGCAGGTTGGCCTGGGGCTACGCCCTGCCAGGCGGTCGTCTGAGAAGATTGCTGAAGCGTGACGCTAATCCACCAGCGCTTGATAAACCAACTGCTTAAACAACCGCCGATAATACTGCCTTGAAGGCCCCGGCGCTTGCGACATGTACACCGCGACGATTTCTTCTTTTGGGTCGACCCAGAAAAACGTCCCGCCGTAGCCGCCCCACATGAATTCGCCGGTGGAGCCGGGGACCGTGGCCATGCCGGCGCCGGTGCGCACGGCGAAGCCTAGGCCGAAGGTATAGCCGGGCGAGCTGAGCAATAATTCGCCCGGCGTGGTAGGCGCCGCAATGCGATTTCCTAAATGGTCGGACGTCATGAGGCTAACCGTAGTGCGGCTCATGATGCGCGTACCGTCGAGTTGACCGCCGTTGGCTAGCATGAGGGCGAAGCGCAAATAGTCGTTCGCGCTGGCGACGCCACCGGCGCCGCCGGAGTCGTTTTTGGGTTGTATTGCTACGTCGATCATTTTATTCGGCGCGCCAGAGGCGGGGTCGATTGCTAGTGGTTGGGCGAGTCGTGGGAGTTTGTCGGGCGCAAGCCAAAAGCCGGAGTCGGTCATTTTCAATGGTTGAAACAACCGCGCTTCGAGAAAATCGCCGAGGCGTTTTCCCGATACGGCTTCGACTACGCGGCCGAGCACATCGGAGGCGAGGCTGTAATCCCAAATCGTGCCGGGTTGATGGATGAGTGGAATTTTCG
>JANMJR010000402.1:0-5657 GCA_031371465.1 Pseudomonadota bacterium | reverse complement strand
ATGGGTGCAAGTTTGCGCGGCCCCGGTGTGACTATGGAGCAAACGCGCACGGCCATGGCCAGCGTTGCGCCCGCCTTGGAAATCGTCGAGCGCCGCGGCGTATTCAGCGACTTGCCGTTAGCGATGGCCGACAACGCCCAGCAAAAGCACTTCGTGACAGCTCCCGCAATGGCCTACGACCCAGCAACCATGCGCCTCTCCGAGGCATCAGTAGAGGTATTTTTGAATGGATTAACGCAAGAAATTGCCAGTGGCGCGGAAGTGATGGGCGACCCGATCGCGTCGGTGACCTGGTTGGTAAACAAACTCGCGGAGTTTGATCTCGCGTTAGAGGCCGGGATGCGCGTCATGTCCGGTTCATTCACCAAACAGTATCGCATCAAGCACGGCGATCGAATCGAATCGCGCTTTATCCCTTTCGGGACTGTCTCGGTTGACTTTATCTGATTGAACTACGCTGCTGCGCGAAGCCATAACGACTCACCAGCGCCATAACGATTCCGAGGCTTAGCCCCTGTTCGATTCCCCAAAGTAGTACGCTCAAAAAGGTCACGAGAAACACCACGGCATTGGCGCGCCCGGTGCGCCACCCGTGCGCCAGCCCGCTGAAATTCACCAGCGGCAAAATCGCCACGGTGATGATGGCCGCCAACGCGGCCTTCGGAATCGACTCAAACCACTTGGCAAAATACATCACGGCAAGTGCGATCATCAGTGCCGTTACCAGGGCCGCAATCTGGCTTTTTGCTCCGGCGGCAAAATTCACCATGGTGCGGCTGAAGCCGCCGGCGACCGGCATCGTGCCGGAAAACGCCGCAGCGATATTCGCCGCGCCCTGCGCCACTAATTCTTGGTTCGCGTTCACCTGCTGGCCGTATTTTTCCGCCAAGGCTTTGGCGATGGCGATGCTTTCGACATAGCCGATTAACGCGATGAAAAGCGCCGAGGGGGCGAGCTGAAGCCACGCCGCGCTATGCAAAAAAGTCGTCGACAGCGACGGTAAACCGGACGGCACCGGCCCCACAATGCTCACCTGGGTCGAATGCATTGTCGCCACCAGAATAGTCGTGACCAGGACGACAAATAGCGGCCCCAGCTTGCTGATGGCGGCGCTCGCCGCAGTGCTCGCGCCCATTGAGCGCAACCACTTTTCCAACGGCTGATTGAGCAGAATTAACGCCAGCACGCTGCCGCTGCCGATACCGAGTGTGGTAAATTTCAACTCGGCAAAATAGTGCGGCACTTCCAACAACGCACTCATTCCCGTGTGTTGCAGCGCGGGCGGTGCGCCGAGCAAATGGGGCAGTTGACTGAGGATAATTAGAATCGCCGCACCGCTGGTGAAGCCGGTTAACACCGGCTGACTGATTAAATTGAACAACGATCCAATACGTAGCACGCGCAACAGCAGCAGGAAAATACCGCCTTCCAGCGCCAGTACCGTGGCATTGGCGATGTCGTTGCCGTCTGAAGTGTGCAATGCGCTGGCGACCATGATGGCGGCCACAGACACGGGGCCGACCGAGAGCGTTCTGCTGCTACCGAGGAGCGCGTAGACAATCATCGGCAGAATGCTTGCGTAGAGCCCAGTCTGCGGTGGCAGACCGGCCAGCATGGCGAACGCAATGCCTTGCGGAACGAGCAGAATGGCGGTGATCAGCCCGGCGGCTGCGTCACTCCAAAAATCGCGACGCGAGTAGCTTTTTAACGAGTCGGCGAGACCAAAGAAGCGTTCCAGGCCCAAGCGCTAAACCTTGCCACAGGCGAGGTTAGCCGGCACGGCGATGTCCATCATTTTCGGGTCAGGTAGATGCAGATTATCCATAATGTGGGCATATTCCGCCGCCGAGGCGATCTGCAAGCGTGGATTGAAACGCCGTTCCTCGCCGATCGTCGAGCGAGTCCAGCCTTTGTAATCATGCGCCGGGTAGACGAACGTCTCGTCCCGCAATTTGAGCAGCTTATTGAACAGACTATCGTAGGCCGCGTGCGGATCGCCGTTCTGAAAATCCGTGCGGCCGGTGCCGCGAATCAGCAAGGCGTCCCCGGTAAAGACGCGATCGCTCATCACAAAACTAAACGAATCATCGGTGTGTCCGGGGGTATGCATGCCGCGCAACTCGATGCCGTCGAGGGAAATTTTCTCGCCCTCTTTCAAACGCAACGAAACACAGTTGGCTTTAGAAAACTCACCCATCAGCGTTGGGCAGCCGAGGTGATCGCGCAACCGGCCGAGTGCGGTGATGTGGTCGGCATGTACATGGGTATCGGCTGCCAGCACCAGCTTGACATCCAGCTCAAGCAACAGCTGTAGATACTGGTCAAGATTGTCCAACACGGGATCGATCAACAGCGCCTCGCCGCCCGGACGACTGGCGAGGAGATAGGTGTAAGTGCTGGATCCTTGGTCGAACAATTGGCGAAAGATCATGATATTTTCCCTAGGCAAACTTCGACAGAAGATCGGTCATATGCTGCAATCGAGCCTGTGCGGCTCCATCGAATCCCTTGGCGCTCGCCAATTGTTGTTGAATCATGCAGGCAATCATGCGATGAAAGGCGCGATCCAGCGCTTTGCGACAGGCGGACATTTGCTGCGCGATCTTCTCGCACTCGACATCGGTTTCGATCATGTTCTGGATGCCGCGAAGTTGGCCTTCGGCGCGCTTCAGACGCAGGATCAAATCGGCCTTATCTTTTACGGATTGCTCACTGCTCATAACCTACCTCGTTGGACTTGTTGGTATACTGAGTATAGTATATACTACAAACAGGTTGAGAGAAAGCGTTGTAAACCCCTTCCCCTTAATATGTTGAGAGAACGATGAATAATTTTACGCCGTGGGCGGCACTGATGGGTGGTTTGTTTATCGGTGTCAGCGCCAGCCTTTTGTTATGGTTGAACGGAAAAATCGCCGGCATTAGCGGCATCGCGAATGGCGCAATTTGGGCCAAGACATCCGACGATCGCACGTGGCGAGTTTTATTTGTAGTCGGATTGGTCGTCGGCGGCTTTATGTATGTGGCTCTGTTTCCCGACGCCATCCAAGCGCGTTCCGGTTATCCGCTCGGGCTGGTGGGTACAGCGGGATTACTAGTCGGTTTCGGTACCGCCCTGGGCAGCGGCTGCACCAGCGGCCACGGCGTCTGCGGTCTGGGGCGGTTATCGTTTCGATCGCTCGCCGCAACCTTGACATTTTTGGGCGCGGGAATCGTTACGGTATTCCTGGTACGTCATGTATTCGGGGTGGGTATATGAAGTCCAAGCAAAACATTGCGGCGCTCATGACCGGCGCGTTGTTTGGTTTCGGCCTAGGCGTGGCGCAAATGATTGACCCGAACAAGATACAAAATTTTCTTGATTTTAGCGGCGCTTGGGACGCCAGTCTGATGCTGGTTTTGGGCGCGGCCCTTGGCGTTAGTTTTTTTGCGATTCGCATTATTTTGACGCAACAATCGCCCCGCTTTGCGAGCCGCTTCGCGCTGCCCAGCAAACCCCATGTCGATCGCTCGCTGCTGATCGGCGCGACCCTATTCGGTATCGGTTGGGGGTTGGCGGGCTATTGTCCCGGTCCAGGATTTGCGGCATTGGCCCTGAGTTCCTGGGAGCCGGTGGTTTTCTTGCTGACGATGACAGCGGGATTTATTTTGCATCGATTTATCGTCCGTCCTTGATCGAGGAGGTGCTTAGCGCCGAGGCGCTAAGCGCTCTTCCAGCCAATCGACAATGCTTTGATACACCGGCTCAGAATCGATTTCGTTTAGCGTTTCATGGTACATACCGGGCCAGGACTTGAAGGTCTTGTCTGCGCTACCGGCAGCCGCAAAAAACGTCTCGCTGGCGCGATAGTCTGTTACCGCATCAGCGCTTCCATGCATTAATAATAGCGGCGTTTTTAGCGTCGCCGCCTGGGCTAAAGCGTGCGCACCCGCTGCGACAATCGCGACAAACGCCGCCGCCGAAATCACCGTGTTGGTCAGGCGATCGGCTTCCACGGACTTCGCAACTTCCGGATCGTGGGAGAGTTTGTTGATATCCAGATTGGTTGGCATGCTTAAGGATGGCAACAGACGTGCCATCTTGTGCGCCAGCCATACTTTCCAAGGCGGCGGCGTAAACGCTAAACGCAGCCACGGGCCGGAAGAAATGACGCCGCTGAGCCCATTACCGCGCCGCATCGCATAGTTCAGCACCACCGCGCCGCCCATGCTGTGGCCGAAAATAAACGTCGGCAGGCTAGGATGATGTTCGCGCGCCAACTCAATCGCATTGCCCAGATCGTTCAAATACAATTCGTAGCTCGACGCATGGCCGCGTTGACCGCGCGAGCGGCCATGTCCGCGCATATCGTAGCGCACCACGGTCAGATTCATGTCCACGAATCGTTGCGCGAGTTTCTCGTAGCGCCCGCTGTGCTCACCGAACCCATGGGCTATGACAATGCAACCACGTGGTTGCCGTGGCGATTCGATGCGCGCGAACAAGCTCACATTCTGATTGGACTCGATTGCCGTCGTTCGTGATTCCGGTCGCAGCATGGATCAGATTCTCACTCGAATTTCAATACTCAGAATTGTACTTGGGAAACAAATCATTCAGGAATATGATTGGAATTCAAATGATCGTAATGTGTGGGGTAAATAATGGCAAAGTGGCTAGTCACAATCGGCATTTTCTGTGTCGTCATGGGTGTTGCTTGGCCGCTGTTGACGCGATTCGGTTTTGGCCGCCTGCCCGGCGATATCCGCATCGACAAGCAAGGCTCGCGATTTTATTTCCCGATCACCAGCAGCATTATTATTTCGATTATTTTAAGCGTGTTATTTGCGATTTTTCGGCGCTGATCGAACACCTCATCAAACACCACCTGTCGTTCTGAGGAGCCCCACGCTTTGCTTTGGGGTAAACATCGCGACGAAGAATCTGCTTTTCACAACCGCTGATCGATCACTGACAGCAAATTCTTCGCTTTCCATGAACTCAATTACCCGCAGGGCATCGTCATCGTAATCCTTCCCCCTTTTCTAAAGGGGGATCGAGGCGGAGTGGCCTAGGGCTAGGGATTTTCAGGCGCCTACCATGACCCACCACCGCAAAATCCCTGGCCCTGGCCTAGGCTACCCGGTAGGCCAGTGGCTAGCCTCGGGCTACCCCGTCCCAGCCTCCCTTTAGAAAAGGGAGGGCGAGCGCGCAGCCAGTTCAGGGTCCACGTGCAGTTTGGGCCGAAACGGCAGGCTCAAAACGACAACGTTTCTCCGCCAGCGCTAGTTTTCAACGAACTGCTAGGTCGGCAATATAATGCGCGACTCGGCGCCCGCCAGATCCAACATCAACGCATTCAAACGCTTCACAAATCCCGCCGGATCTTCGATCTGGCCACCTTCCGCGAGCAAGGATTGGTCGAATAAAATATGACACCAATCAGCGAAGCGCTCCTTACCTTGTTCGACCTTAAGTTTCGCAATTAACGGATGGCTTGGATTGATTTCCAGGATGGGCTTACTGCTAGGCACTTTTTGGCCTGCCGCTTTGAGCATGCGTTCCAAGTTGCCGGATAAATCGTTAGCGTCCGCTACCAAGCAAGCAGGCGAATCGGTCAAGCGATGGGTCACACGCACTTCTTTCACTTTGCCGTCCAACGTTGATTTGATGTCGG
>JANMJR010000379.1:0-9169 GCA_031371465.1 Pseudomonadota bacterium | reverse complement strand
GACGCGGTGTTAGAGGAAATCGAGTAGTTCGCGACGGCGTGGTTACTGCCTGTCATCCTGAGCCACGCGAAGGATCTGCTTTTACGGATTAGAAAGCAGATCCTTCGCTGCGCTCAGGATGACATGCCTAAGAACTTACTTCCCCATCAACGCCGGTATGGATTTAAGAATACGATTTTCCATTTTTACGAAGTACGGGCCGGCCTTGGCGAGATAGGCTTGCCAGGCAGGATCGGCTTGCATCTGTGCGCGCTTTTGTTCGCGCTCGGCCATGCTCTCATACGCCCACATGTGAACGATGTGATTGACTGGGCCAACTTCGCCGATAAAATAACCAAAGGGTTTGCCGAGATGTTTCGTCTGTACGGCGAAACCTTCTTTTTCGTAAAGAGCGAGCAACTCGTTCATTTTGCCGCCGGCGATTTGGTAGGTGCGTTCGTCGATGATCATGGGTTTCTCCTTTAGAAAAAATTAACAGTGGCCTTCGCGTTCTAATTTCTTAATGGCTTCCGCCTGGTCGGTGTCTTGCAGTTGTTCCGCTTCTTCCAGCAGCACGCGATCGGCGAATTTCACTTCCAATTGGTTACCGGATTTGTCGCGGTATTCCGTCAACACTATCGATGTGGCGGCATCAGACCAAGTCAAGGTTTCACCGCCCGAGTAGATGCATTTCTTGGAAAAGGTTTCGCGTTTGAATTTGTCCCCCAAGATCCGCTCGAACTCGGCTTTGACGGTGGTGTAGTGATATTGCTCGAGCGTGAGCAGAATGAACTCCAATTTATTTTTGTAAAAAAATACCGTCGGCAGCGCGTCGGCCTCTTTGCGAAACCGCTTCAGTGTCGCGAAGCTATCCAGAATCGGCTGAACCAATTCCGGCTCCACATCACCGCCGTTTTGCTGCGGCAAACAATCGGCGCAGCGGCCGGCGGGATCGACGCCGGTAACCCTGGCAAATTCCGCGGCAGGCATGCCCAATACCAGCGGGCCGAATTTTCGCGGCAGCGCGTCAGCGGCAAATGCCGTGACGATCAGTGCGCCAAATGTGAATGTTACGACGAATCGCTTAAGCCACACGCGCGTTCCTTCCGGTCAACGGATATTGCGGATCGTTGTAACCCGGCGTGGATGGATGGCCGGGCTGCACCAGGCGATTCACCAGCGCTTCGTCTTCCGCCATGAAGCTGTGCTTGAACACCTCCAGGTATTCGTTCCACTGTTCCAAGGTGCGCGGGCCGGCGATGACAGAGTTGACCGTCTTGTTGTTCAACACCCAATTCACCGCAAACTGCGAGGCGGTCATGCCACGTTTTTCGGCGTAGGCTTTGATTTCCTGCGCCCGCAGCATCGATTCTTCGCGGAACTCGGTTTGCATCATGCGCTTATCGCCACGTCCGGCGCGAGTTTCCGCCGGGGGCGCGGCGCCGGGCTGATATTTCCCCGTGAGTACGCCGCGCGCCACCGGGCTGTAGGGCACGACGCCGAGGCCGAAGTGCTGACAGGCGGGCAGAATTTCCACTTCCGGCATGCGATTCATCGCGTTGTAATAAGGTTGGCACACCACGGGCGGGGGCACGCCGAGTTCTTTGCAGGTTTGCATCACCAGCGCGATACGCCAGCCGCGATAATTGCTGATGCCGAAGTAGCGAATTTTTCCGGCGCGAATCAAATCGCCAAACGCGGCTATGGTTTCGTGCAACGGCGTGTCCGCGAAGTCTAAGTGGGCGTAATAAATATCCATATAGTCCGTGGAGAGCCGCACCAGGCTTGCCTCGCAGGCCTTCAGTAGCCAGCGGCGATTGAGGCCGCGATCGTTTATGTCGGCCGACATGGCGTTGCCGACCTTGCTCGCGAGAATCCAGCGGCTGCGTTTTTCGGCGATGAGTTTTCCGGTCACGCGCTCCGATTCACCGTTGACGTAAGCATCGGCCGTGTCGATAAAATTGACGCCGGCGTCATGGCCGGAATCGACGATTCGCTGGGCCTCGTTGACATCGGTACGATCGCCGAAGAGCATGGTTCCAATGCAAAGAGGTGAGACTTTCAGGCCGCTGGCGCCGAGTTGACGATAGTCCATGGGATCTCCTTTTTTGCTATTTTACTCGATTGTGAGAAAATCTCGTTGGCTGTATAGGATTGACGTTCGCACCAATGGGCGCCTGCGTTTCATGGCCCTAGGCCAGGGCTAACCCGCCCCACAAGCGGGGCGAGAGAGAGCTAGCGTGAGGGAATTGTCGTTAGAATGGGCAGAGTAGTCGTGTCTCAAGTCAAACATCTCATCTTTAGGAACTAATGCGCAAATCCTCTTTCTTGGGACTCGGCGCCCACGGTTTTCATCGCGTCGCCTACACCGAATGGGGTGATGCGGATAATCCTAATGTATTGATCTGCGTCCACGGACTCACACGCAACGGCCGCGATTTTGACGTTCTTGCCGAGGCCATGCAAGATCGTTATCGCGTCATCTGTCCCGACGTGGTCGGGCGTGGTGAGAGTCAATGGTTAAGCCGCGCGGCGGACTACAGCTACCCGCAATATCTGGCCGATATGAACGCGCTGATTGCACGGCTGAATGTGCCGAACGTACATTGGGTCGGCACCTCTATGGGTGGCTTGATCGGCATGATGCTGGCGGGGCAGCCGAATACCCCGATTCGCCGCTTGGTCATGAACGACGTCGGACCATTTATTCCGAAGGCCTCGCTGGAGCGGCTCGCGCAATACGTCGGCCGGGCGCCGACCATGGAAACGCTGAATGATGTCGAGCAATATCTGCGCGTGGTGATGGCGCCGTTCGGAAAGTTGACCGACGCCCAATGGCGCCACATGGCCGAGCATAGCGCGAAGCAATTGCCAAATGGAAACTTTGCGCTGCATTACGATCCGGCCATCGCCGCGGCCTTCAACGGCACGGTGCTGCAAGACGTCAATCTTTGGATGTTTTGGCAAAGTGTGACGTGTCCGGTTTTGGTGGTTCGCGGCGCCGATTCGGATTTACTGCTGGCGGAAACCGTGACGCAGATGAAGTCCGGGAGAAGCAACGTAACATCGCTCGAAGTGCCGAACACCGGCCACGCGCCGGCGCTAATGGATGACGCACAAGTGGCCGCCGTGCGTGATTTTTTGTTCGCGAGTTAAGGCCGCAAAGCTAACTCCCTCCGCTTCAAGGGGAGGGCCGGGGTGGGGACGGGGTAGCCCGAGGCTAGCCACTGGCCTTGGGCCATGGGTCTTTCGTAGTGCACCTAGACAAGGAGTAAATATGCCGCAATCCATAGGCCGCTATCCGTTAGCGGAATTGAAAGACGTTGCCGAGGACATCCGCGAACAGATTCTCAAGATTCAAGAGAAAGCCGGGTTTATTCCAAACGTGTTCGTCGCACTAGCGCGCCGACCGGCGGAATTTCGCGCATTCTTCGCTTACTACGATGCGCTGATGCTGAAGGAAAACGCGTTGTCGAAAGCGGAAAAAGAAATGATCGTCGTCGCGACCAGCGGCGCGAACAATTGTGTTTACTGCGTCGTATCCCATAGCGCGATGTTGCGCATTTATTCGAAGCAGCCGTTGCTCGCCGACCAAGTTGCGGTGAACTACCGCAAAGCCGATCTCACGCCGCGCCAGCACGCCATGCTCGACTTCGCCATGACGGTGGCGACGGAATCTCAGAAAATTTCCGACGCGGATTTTGTCACGTTGCGCGGTCATGGTTTCAACGCTGAAGATGCGTGGGACATCGGCGCGATCGCGGCGTTCTTCGCGCTGTCAAATCGCATGGCGAACATGACGGGCATGATGCCGAACGCGGAATTTTATTCCATGGGGCGATAAAGGTATCGGCCTGCAGTGAAGCACCAGAGCGGCGTCTGGCGCATGCATTGCCAGTCGGCAAGCGGGATAAGGCTCGTGGCGCTGCTCCACTATAATAGCGCTTTGATTGCACCAATAACGAGGATAATAATGAGATTAAAAGATCAAGTCGCCATTGTCACGGGCGCGGCGAGCGGTTTCGGCGCCGAAATTTCGCGCCGCTATGTGGCCGAAGGCGCGAAGGTCGCCGTCGCCGATATGAACGAGGAGGGCGCCAGGAAAGTAGCCGCTGAACTGGGCGCCAATGCCTTCGCCATCAAGTGCGATGTGACTAAACGCGCTGATATCGATGCGTTGGTCGCCGCGACACTCAAACATTTCGGCACACTCGACATCGTCGTCAACAACGCCGGCTATACCCATAAAAATCAGCCGCTGCTGGAAACCGATGAGGCGACGTTCGACCGCGTGGTCGACGTGAATTTTAAGTCGATCTATCACATGACCATGGCGACCGTGCCGATCCTGCGCGCGAAAAAACGCGGCTGCATTATTAACATCGGCTCGGTGTCCGGCATGCGGCCGCGCCCTGGTTTGGTGTGGTATAGCGCATCCAAAGCGGCAGTCAATGTACTCTCCAAAGCGATGGCTGCTGAGTTGGGGCCGGACAATATCCGCGTTAACGCCGTTGCGCCGGTGATGTCGCCAACCGGCATGTTTACATTATTTTCCGGTGTCCCGGACACGCCGGAGAATCACAAAAAATTTCTCGCCAATATTCCCCTCGGTCGTTTGGCGACACCGGCGGACATCGCCAAAGCGTGTGTGTATTTGGCGTCGGACGACGCGGACTTTATCACCGGTGTCGAGTTTCCCGTGGATGGCGGCCGTTCGGTTTAACTTGGGAAACACTATATGAGCAATGACGTTGCGCTAATCGTAGGCGTTGGAAAAGGCCTGAGCGCTTCGCTCGCGCGCTTGTTCGCGCGCGAGGGCATGCAAGTCGCGCTGGCCGCCCGTGACCTTGGGAAACTTCAGTCCCTGGTTGGCGAAACCAAGGCGCGCGCGTTTGCTTGCGATGCCAGTGAGCCTGGTGACGTCGCCAAGTTGTTCGAGCAAGTCAGTAGCGAGATGGGCGTGCCGAGCTTAGTGGTGTTCAACGCGGGCATGCGCGCGCGCGGGCCGATTGCCGAGCTTGATGTCGAGAAAGTAAAGCGCGCCTGGCTGATTGGCGGCTATGGCGGATTTTTGGTCGGCCAGCAAGCGGCGCAGCGCATGCTGGCGCAAAACAAAGGCACAATTATCTTCACCGGCGCGACGGCGAGCGTGAAAGGCTATGGGGAATCGGCGCCGTTCGCGATGACCAAGTTTAGTTTGCGCGGTCTGGCGCAAAGCATGGCGCGCGAGCTAGCGCCAAAGGGAATCCACGTTGCGCACGTCATCGTCGACGGTGGAATTTCGTCGACCTATGCGACGGACGACGCGGATAAAGCGACCGATCGCTGGCTTGATCCTGACGCGATCGCCGAAACTTATTTGCAGTTGCACCGTCAACATCGCAGCGCCTGGACGTGGGAGATTGAAGTGCGGCCTTGGTTGGAGAAATTTTAGGCGACCACGCCAGGCGCCGCTCCCAGCTTGGCTCCTGGCAATGTATGGTTCGAGCGCCGCGCTCCCCCTCTGCCAGGTGGAGGTCCGAGTTTGCGGCGCATTCATTGACCGTGGCATGGATCAAACCTCGTTGAGTCGCCCGGCACAGCCGGGGGTTTAGCAGTTTAACTACGCGAGACGGTTGCGGATTGCGTGCGATTTACACCGCCGCAACCGCCGAAGAAGCCGATCGGCGGCTGACGGTTTTTGGGGGTAGCATGGCCTCCGCAGGCTGGCATGATGCCTTACTCGAACTGCTTCTTGAATGCCTCAAACTGCCGCGACAACCAACTCACTTCCGCGCGCAACTGTTGTACCTCGTCTTCCAGGGCGCTGAATCGATCATCGCCCTTGCCGGAAATGACCATCGCTTGCGGCGCGTCCGAGGTGATGCCTTCGGCGATTTCTTGGCGCTCGACGGAAAGTTCGCCGGACAGCAAATGCGCATAGCGTGACTCCTTCGTCCCCGGTGCTTTCGGCAGTTTTATTACAAGCGGCGTTTCGCGATCCTCCATCAACGATCGCAAAGTGGTTTCTACCCGTTCGACTTCGTGGAAGGTATGCATGCGACCGCTGCGCCCTTTGATCTCGCCGGCCGTTTGGAAGCCGCGCAGCATCAGCAAGGTCAGCACCGCGAGTTGCGCCTCGTTTAAGCCGTAAACTTCATTCAACACGTGGTCGAATTTCGACACCCGGCTGCCGCTAGGAAACCACTCGCGCACGAGTTTTTTTCCACGCAGAACCGTCAGCGTTTGTTGTACGGTCTCGTCGGAAAGCTGCATCACCGGATCGCGATTCGAGACTTGATTGCACGCCATGGTTACCGCATTGAGCGATAGCGGATAGGTATCCGGCGTGAGAAACGCCTTCTCTGCCAGAGAACCGAGGACACGAACCTCGAATGACGATAAATTTAATTCAGCCACGATGGCCTGAGAGTCAATACCAGCGCCAGGTTCCAGGCATTCATGGCTGCGAGACAAGCCCCATGCGGTGCGTGGCTTGCCATCACTATGCCGCCAATAATTCGCGCAACACGAACGGCAGGATCCCGCCGTGCAAGTAATAATCCACCTCGATCGGCGTATCGATGCGCAGCAATAATTTCACTTCTTTCTTGCTGCCATCTTTGCGCGTGATAATCAAGGTCACATCTTGCCGCGGTTTTAATTGTCCGGACAGGCCAAGCAAGTCGAATTGCTCCTCGCCCTTGATGCCTAGCGTTTCGGCGCTGTCGCTACCTTTGAATTGCAATGGCAACACGCCCATGCCGACGAGATTGGAACGATGAATGCGCTCGAAGCTGCGCGCGATGACGGCTTTCACGCCGAGCAATTGCGTGCCCTTTGCCGCCCAGTCGCGTGAGGAACCGGTGCCGTATTCTTCACCGCCGAAAATGATGGTCGGAATTTTATTCGCGATGTATTTCATCGCCGCATCGTAAATCGACAATTCTTCGCCGGACGGTTGATACACGGTGAGTCCGCCTTCGACGCGCGAGCCATCCGCTTTCAGCGGCAGCATAAAGTTCTTGATGCGCACGTTGGCAAACGTGCCGCGCAGCATGATTTCGTGATTGCCGCGGCGCGAGCCGTAGCTGTTGAAATCCACTACGGCGACGCCGTTATTCTGCAGCCATTTCCCGGCGGGGGACGAGGACTTAATCGAGCCGGCTGGACTGATGTGATCGGTGGTCACCGAATCGCCAAAAACGCCCAACGCGCGAGCAGATTTCACGTCCGCACTGGTTCCGGCGCTGGGGCCGAAGTTGTCGAAGAATGGCGGCTCGGCGATATAAGTGGATTTATCCCAACTGTAAACCTGGCCCGCCGTCGAGGGAATGTTGTTCCACAGGTCGAAACCCTTGGTGAAATCGGCGTAGAGATTGCGATAGGTCGCGGCGTTGGTGGCGTGCTTCATCACGGCAGCCACTTCTGCTTGGCTCGGCCACAGGTCTTTCAAAAACACCGGCGCGCCATCTTTGCCCTTGCCGATTGGGTCGTGATCCATGTCGATCAACACGTTGCCGGCGAGCGCGAACGCGACCACCAGCGGTGGCGAGGCGAGGAAGTTGGCGCGGATGTTAGCGTGAATGCGCGCCTCGAAATTGCGATTGCCTGAGAGTACCGCGGCGGCAACGACGTCGTTCTCAACGATGGATTTTTCGATCGCTTCGTCGAGCGGGCCCGCGTTGCCTATGCACGTCGTGCAACCATAAGCCGCAACGTTGAAGCCGAGTTTTTCCAGATAAGGTAACAGGCCCGCGTTGGTCAAATATTCCGTCACTACGCGCGATCCCGGCGCCAGCGAAGTCTTGATGTGCGGCTTGATGGTCATGCCTTTTTCCACCGCTTTTTTCGCCAGCAACGCAGCAGCCAACAACACGCCGGGGTTCGAGGTATTGGTACACGACGTGATCGCGGCGATCAACACATCGCCGTTGCCGATGTCGATACCGGGCTTTTGCGTGGTGTAACGCTTGGCGAGATCCTCAGGTTTTTTTGCGAAGCCGTTATCTGCGACCGGCTTGCTGAACAATTCGGTAAATTTGCTTTTTAGATTGGGCAGCTCGATGCGATCTTGCGGACGCTTCGGCCCGGCGACAGACGGCTTGATCGATACCAAATCAAGCGACAGCACTTTGGTGTAATCGATGTCACCGGCCTTAGGCATGCCGAACAAGCCTTGTGCTTTGAAGTAGGCTTCGAACGCGGCGATTTCATCGTCGGTGCGGCCGGTATTTTTGAAATATTCGATGGTGGTTTGGTCGACCGGGAAGAAGCCCATGGTCGCACCGTATTCCGGCGCCATGTTGGCGATGGTCGCGCGATCGGGTAGGGCCAACGATGCTGCGCCTTCGCCGAAAAATTCGACGAACTTACCGACGACTTTTTCCTTGCGCAACATTTCCGTGACCGTGAGCACGAGATCGGTTGCAGTCACACCTTCGCGCAACTTGCCGGTCAGGTTGACGCCGACCACGTCGGGCGTCAAGAAATAAACTGGCTGCCCTAGCATGCCCGCTTCCGCTTCAATGCCGCCGACGCCCCAGCCGACCACGCCGATGCCGTTAATCATGGTGGTATGGGAATCGGTGCCGACCAGCGTGTCAGGATAATACACGCCGTCTTTTTGATGCACGCCGCGCGCCAAGTATTCGAGATTCACTTGATGCACGATGCCGATGCCGGGCGGGACGACTTTGAATGTATCGAACGCCTGCATGCCCCATTTCATAAACTTGTAACGCTCGCCGTTGCGCTGGAATTCCAATTCCATATTTTTACGCAGCGCGTCGTTGCTGGCGTAGTGATCGATTTGCACCGAGTGATCGACGACTAAGTCAACGGGCACCAGCGGCTCGATCAGTTTCGGATTCTTGCCCATTTTGTTCGCCACGCCGCGCATGGCGGCGAGATCGGCGAGTAGCGGCACGCCGGTGAAATCCTGCAACACAATTCGCGCGACGACGAAGGGAATCTCATCGCTGCGCTGGGCATTCGGCTGCCACGATGCGAGTTGCTTAACGTGATCCTCGCCGATTTTTTTGCCGTCAAAATTGCGCAGCACCGCTTCGAGCACGATACGGATCGAAACCGGCAGACGCGAAATTTTTCCGAGGCCGGCTTTTTCTAGAGCGGAGAGCGCGTAAAATTTACCTTGTTTGGCGCCGACGTTCAGGGTTTGCAAACTGTTATGAAGATTGTGTGCCATGAG
>JANMJR010000360.1:0-3375 GCA_031371465.1 Pseudomonadota bacterium | reverse complement strand
CGCCATCCGCCGTTCGCGCGCCGGTCTGTCGGATCCGAATCGACCCTACGGTTCGTTCTTGTTCTTAGGCCCGACCGGCGTCGGCAAAACGGAACTGTGCAAAACCCTGGCGGAATTTTTGTTCGATTCGGAAGATCATTTAATTCGCATCGACATGAGCGAATTCATGGAAAAACACAGCGTCGCCAGATTGATCGGTGCGCCGCCGGGCTATGTCGGCTACGAAGAAGGTGGCTACTTAACCGAAGCGGTGCGGCGCAAACCCTACAGCGTGATCCTGCTCGACGAGGTCGAAAAAGCGCACCCCGATGTGTTCAACGTGCTACTGCAAGTCTTGGATGATGGCCGCATGACCGACGGCCAAGGCCGTACTGTGGATTTCAAAAACACGGTCATCGTCATGACCTCGAACTTGGGTTCGCAGATGATTCAACAAATGGCGGGCAGCGATTATCAAGTGATCAAAATGGCCGTGATGGGCGAAGTGAAAACCCATTTCCGGCCGGAGTTTGTAAACCGCATCGATGAGGTAGTCGTGTTCCACAGCTTGGGTGACGCGCACATTGCTTCGATAGCCAAGATTCAACTTCAGTATCTTGCGAAACGCCTCGCGGCGATGGAAATGAAACTCGACATCAGCGATGCAGCGGTAGCGGAAATCGCCAAGGCGGGTTTCGATCCGGTGTACGGCGCGCGGCCGTTGAAGCGCGCGATTCAAAGCCAAATCGAGAATCCGCTGGCGAAGCAAATTCTCGAAGGAAAATTTGCTGCGAAAGACACGATTAATGTGGACGTGAAACGAGGGGTGATGGTGTTCGAGAAGGAGTAATCGTGGATTCAATGGCCTGGAAGCCGCATGGATACTGGCTTTCAGGCCATTCTTATCAAGAACGCGAGACTTCGCGTGCGCGGTGCGCACCGCGCACGCGGACTTATTCTCCCGCATTGGCGCTCACCGTTCCCGGATCGGTGCTCCAATTGTCCGCATACACGCCACGACTGACAAAACGGTGAAACGTCGAGTATGGCCACTCCGCCACTCGCTTAACCAACTTATGTTTGACCGGATTGTAATGGATGTAATCTACGCAACGTTCGAAATCACTGTCATCGCGAATTTGATGTTCCCAAAATCGCCGTTGCCAAAAATCTATTTCTCGCCGTCGAATTCGCGATTCGCTGCGAACAACATCAGGCATTAACAAATGCCGACAACGTCTGCTGACATGCGCTTTGATCATGCCCCATCGTTTTCCGTAGGCGGCATCATCTTGCGGCATTGTCCAAATCGAGTGTAAATGACCGGGCATTAGTACCCACGCACCTATTGTGAAAGGAAATGTTTCACGCGTGCGCTCGATTGCTTCTCGCAATGCGGCGCGAACTTTTGGATGGACTAATACTCGACGGCGAAAATTCGATTTGACGGTGAAGAAATATGTGGCGCCGCCAACATCCGATCTTCGGTTTCGAGGCATGATTGGATGATGCCCTTGACACCGGGCAATCGTCAATCTGCGTGCGCGTTGGGCACCCTACGAATCTAACTATCCGACAAAGATAAACGCGTCTCGATCCGCTAGATACGACGCTCCAGCATCCGAACGGCGTCGCGATCGCCAGCACCGCTTGCAACCATAAGACCCAGATGTTGCTCGATAGTGCCGAGACGCAATTCGATTCGATTGAGGCGCTCGCCATGGCCGTCAAGCTGATGGCGGATCGCTTTTAGGTGTTCGAGGACGACGTTGTCGCTCATGTCTGTCTCCCGCAGGGGCCAACTATCGGTGGGCGTCGAATGTCAATGAATAAACTATAACTTGAGCCTCGTCCGTTCACAAGCACCAGTTGGGCTATTGAATGATAGCGTTGCATCTTAATGTTGGGCATCGTACGTCAGCCCAACCTACCCGACTGGATGCTTCAATGCGCTGGCGCAAATATGTATTGACCGCAAAGGAATAGGTTGCGCCGCAAACATTCGATCTTCGGTATCGAGATACGATTGGACGATCCCGTTGTCGCCGCGCAATCGTCAATCCGCGTGCGCGATGCGCACACTTCTTGATTCACTTGTGCATCGGGTAGGGTAGATTGGGATCCGACGGGTAGCTAATGCCGAACTTCTTGTTGGTAATGAACAAGACGGTAACGTCGTTATTCGCGGTAGCACCGTGCTCCATCCAGCCGCCCTCAGGGAACCACACGAAGTTGCCAGGACCGTACTCACCTTCGTGCGTCTTGAGGACGCCATCAAGTACGTACATTCCGTGAGCGTTGGGATGCGTGTGCCAAGTGTTCGTGAAGCCAGCCTGATAGCGAACCTTCAGGACCATCATGCCGGTTTCCGGATCAGCTTGCAGCGCCTTAACCGGAATCTGCGCGTTGATCTGTGGGATCCCTAACATTTCCCAAGGCATCCAAGTGGAATCCTTGATCTGCAACTTAACCACATTCGTCGGCGGCTTCGAATCGGATTGCTGTGCGAAGGCGGCCGAGGCCAGAAGGCACGAGGCAAAGGCGGCGCCGGTAAGGGTCAGGATCGTACGTTTCATTAGTGTTCCCCCTCAAATGAATTGTAAGCGTGACATGAAGCCAGCCTCAGCGAAGGAGGTGTTGCGTCGTAATCCCCACCTCTGGTTCACGCGGTGTGGCTAGTTACGCCGTGCAGATAGCGTCGGCGCGAAGTTAGTTTAAGGCATGCATCGGGCCGAATCAAGTTGTTGTAGCCTTTCCTCAGCACGCATAGTGTGGGCGCCACAAACAACACGCCTACATACCGCATCAGGTCCGCGAGCAACATTGACAGAATTCGGAGCAGCGAAATCACCTTGCTATGTTTCCTCAACGAACGTTGAAGCGCGATCACCTAAAGACGACAATTCGCTGATCGAGTTTTTGCGGACTACAATAGCCCAGGCCATCGCGCGGACAAACGGATTTCGGTCGATTATCCGGGCTTGCCATCCAGCCGGGGCCGGGTCAGTATGGGCCAGTAGCGTACCGCGTAGAGGCCAAATGCCGCAGCCCATAGCAGGGCCGATAGCTGAACACTCAGCGCATACAGTCCAGGCGACGCGATGCCAGCAACGACGCGAACAACCGCCGCGACTTGTATCAGCAGAAACACGGTAATCTCGAAGCCATCTGCTCTCAAAGGCCGCCCGGTATGGCCGCGGGCGGTTCGGGTCATCATGCCCAGGGTTAATCCGCCAATCGCGCCGACGGTGAGCGCATGGGTGGCATACGATCCGGCCAGCAGTTCCAGTGCAGACAGGCCGCGCAACACGAGGTGCACGACGATCCATGCGTATGCCGCGTGAAGTATCCACACCAGCGGGTTAGCAAAGGTGCGCCACGGCTTCCACAAACACA
>JANMJR010000315.1:0-6265 GCA_031371465.1 Pseudomonadota bacterium | reverse complement strand
GTTTAACATGACTAAGCCGGTAGTCGATGGCATGGTTGAGCGCGGCTGGGGTCGGGTAATCAATATCTCGTCGGTGAACGGGCAAAAGGGCGCGTTCGGCCAGACCAATTATTCCGCGGCAAAGGCCGGTATGCACGGTTTTACCAAGGCGCTGGCGCAAGAAGTCGCACGCAAAGGCGTGACCATCAACACCGTCTCGCCGGGCTACATCGGCACAAAGATGGTGATGGCGATTCCGAAAGAGGTGCTCGACACCAAGATCGTGCCGCAGATTCCGGTCGGCCGCTTGGGCAAGCCGGAAGAAGTGGCGGGATTGATCGTTTATCTCGCCTCCGACGAAGCCGCGTTTATCACCGGCGCGAACGTTTCGATCAACGGCGGTCAGCATATGTACTAAGTGGGTAGGGTGCATTCATGCACCGATTCACACCCTTTGGCGCCTAAATGCACCCTACGACGCTCATGCCAGGCCAGGAGGTAAGAAGGGCGCGGTGACTCGGCCATCAATGTAGGCCGGTGCTGGCGCGGCGTTCCAAGGCATATAGTCTGGGACCCGCGCCATGTTTGCCGCGTGGCAACGCGCGCTCACAAATCTCAGCGCCAAGGCATTCGCCCTTGTTACAATAACCCTCATCGAAACTCTACCGCCAATCACGCGATGACTAAGCGCGTAATGAAACGCCGTGCGAAAAAAACTGGGCTGCCGCCGGGTTCGCTGGTTTATCTTGGCGACAAACCAAACATCACGACCAAGATTCAGTTGTTTGACTACGTTGATGAGCGATTCACCGAGCGCGAGATTTTGCAGGTCGATGATTGTGCGCCGTATAAAGATGCAAACTCCGTTACCTGGATCAACGTCGACGGCATTCAGAATATCGGCGTTCTGGAAAAGATCGCCAAGCAATACGATCTTCATCCGCTGGTGATGGAAGACATACTCAACACCGACCAGCGTCCCAAGGTCGAGGACCACGAGCGCTATTTGTACGTCGTGCTGAAAATGTTGTCGTATAACGAAGCTGATCAGGAAATTGCGATCGAGCAATTGAGCTTAGTGCTGGGTAATAATTTCGTACTGTCGTTTCAGGACAAGCCCGGCGATGTGCTGGATCCGCTGCGCGAACGCATTCGCCACGCCGCGGGTCGTATCCGAAAACTGGGGCCCGATTATTTGCTCTACGCGATCATGGATGAAGTAGTCGACCACTACTTTGTTGTGCTGGAAAAGCTCGGCGAAAAAATCGAGCAGATCGAGGATATTGTCGCCGTAAAACCGAAACCGGATACGTTGCAACAGATTCATCGCCTCAAGCGTGAAATAATTATCCTGCGCAAAGCGGTGTGGCCGTTGCGCGAACTGATCGGCACGCTGCGTCAAGACACCACGCCGTTGTTGCAAGAATCAACAGCAATTTATTTTCGCGATCTTAGCGATCATATCGCGCAAATCATCGACGGTGTCGAAGCCTATCGCGATATGCTGTCGAGCATGCTCGACGTGTATCTGTCAATCATGAGCAATCGCACCAACGGCGTGATGAAAGTGATGGCGCTATTCTCGGCGATCTTCATGCCGCTGACGGTCATCACAGGCATCTTCGGCATGAACTTCAAAGACTTTCCCGAGTTGGAATGGAAGTATGGGTTTCAAGGCACTGTGGTGATCATGGTCGTGTTAGCCATCGGCATGGCCTGGTTCTTTAAACGCAAGCAGTGGCTGTAGAGTGAATGGGGGAGCTTGGCGCGGCTGCGGCCCATGCTATAATTTGCGGTTAATGCATTAATCAAAGTAAACAAGCTGGTAGCAGCGTTTTGGGAGCAAATCGAGAGTGAAAAAGGATCAATTCATGGGCGCACGTTTGATGAAGTGGCTCGCCATTGCCGCGCTTAGCGCAGTCGCCGTCACGGCCTGGGCGGAGGGCGATACTGCAGCAGGACACAAGAAAAATCACAGCTGCACCGGTTGCCACGGCATTCCCGGTTGGCGCACCGCTTTTCCCGAAGTATATAAAGTGCCTAAGCTTGGCGGCCAAGGTGCGGCCTATATTGTGGCAGCCCTGAAGGCCTATAAATCCGGCGAACGCAAACATGGGACGATGCAGGCGATTGCCGCCAGCATGACAGATCAAGATATGGCGGATTTGGCCGCTTATTACGCCACCATGGCGGCAAAATAATCGCGACAGGAAAAACGATGAAATACACTACTCAAGCATTAGTTGCGATCGCTGCGCTCTCGATCGCAACCCTAGCCAGCGCCGGCGATATCGAAGCCGGCAAGAAAAAAGCAGGGGAAGTTTGCGCCGCGTGTCACGGTCCAGACGGCAATAAGCCGTTGATGCCGGATTACCCGATACTCGCCGGCCAGCACGCCGACTACCTCGCCGCGACGCTAAAGAAATACAAAAACGGCAAACGCACTAATCCGATCATGATGGGCATGGCGGCAACGTTATCGGACGAGGACATCCGAAACGTCGCTGCGTATTTCGCCGCACAAAAAGGCTTGGAACTTAAGTATTAGCCTTATCAATGCAGGCGAGGTAACTCGCCGCATCAGGCGGTGTGCCGTGGCGCTGTGACTGCCACAACATCTCCCCCAAACAGTCCATGATTTTGTGCCTGGCCTCGTGATCCGAGGCCAGTTTCATTTGTAAACGTTGAAATGCGGCAGCGATACCCGGTGGCTGATCGATTGCCAATTGTTCGGCAATCGCCACATGCATGCTTAAATGCAAAAATGGATTCACGTCGCCGAATTCCGGCGGAAAGTCCTTGTCGAGAAATTCGTCCGACGATTCCAGCACGCGATGATATTCCGGGTGGACGCTCACCGCTTCGATGACCATGCTCTCCATCCCCGTTAATGGCTCTTGATCGCGATACTTACGCCAGGCGTCGATGAAGAATTGGCGCGCTTCGGCGCGGGAGGGGTTGAACATAATTTTCTGATAACGTCGCTTAGTAACTTCCTCTCGCTTCAAGGGGAGGCTGGGAGGGGGATGGGTTTTCGGTGTCGAGGTCACGCGACCCATCCCCTCCCCAACCCTCCCCCTGAAGGGTAGGGAGGAATACTTGCGCGCCACCTTTAATCCACTGTCTTACTCTTGTAATCACACAAATCGATGATCGAACATTTCGCGCATTCCGGCTTACGCGCCTTGCACACGTAACGCCCATGCAGGATCAACCAATGATGTGCACCATGCATAAATTTCTGCGGCACGTGTTTCAATAACTTGTGTTCCACCGCCAGCGGCGTGTTGCCGGGCGCGATGCCGATGCGATTCGACAAGCGGAAAATGTGGGTATCCACCGCCATGGTCGGCTCGCCGAAGGCGACGTTCAACACCACGTTCGCGGTCTTGCGCCCAACCCCCGGCAGTTTTTCCAGGCTCTCGCGGTCTGCCGGCACGACCCCACCATGGTGTTCAATCAGCAAGCGGCAGGTCTCGATAATGTGCTTGGCTTTGGAACGAAACAGGCCGATGGATTGGATGTACTCGATCAGTCCATCAACGCCGAGGGCGAGAATTTTTGTGGGCGTATTGTGGCGGCGGAACAGCCTCTTGGTCGCGAGGTTAACGCTCTTGTCGGTGGCTTGCGCCGACAGAATTACCGATACCAATAATTCGAACGGCGTTTGGTATTCCAGTTCCGAGCGTGGATCGGGGTTGGCGGCTTGAAATCGTGAAAAGATGGCATGCCGCTTAGCCGCATTCACCTTGGCTGCGCAGCCATATTGGCCTGAGAGCCGCTCCAGATAAGGTTCTTCATGGCATAGAGCATGCCAAGCAAGATCAACGCGCCGGGCGCCATGCCCGCCAGAATGAAGCTGTAGTTCTTCGGCAGGGGATGCCAGAACCACCCCTTCGCATGCGCGCCAAATAAAGTTTCCGCGCCGGCGAACAGCGAGCCGTAGGCGATAAATTCCCGCAACCCAGCGAGTAAGGTCAGAACCACTACGACGCCGACGCTCAACACGATGGCATCGCGCAAAGTCGTTAAAACCGGTCGCTGAAATGCGACGGTCATGCTTCGTGTGAAAATTAAGCCATTTACCGGGACCAACGGAACGAATAGGCCAAGCGCTGCATAAACCGGAAACATGAACGCAGCCAAATTCATTTGCAGCAAGGTAGTGAGTAGCGTACTGACGGTTAACAGGAGCGGAATCCGCCACCCTTCCGCGATTCGATTACGCAGCAACGAACAGATCAGACTCGTCGCGATAAACACCAGTGCGACGACCGCGCCGATGCATAACCCCTTGATAAGCGAAGTTGCAATTGCGATTGACGGGAGCAGGCCCAACAAGGCGAAGGCCGGAGGGATAGGCGCCGCAATAACAGTAGTTTGATTTTGATCGGTCATAATTTAACAGGATAGCCTTCACCACAACCCATGTCATCCTGAGTGAGGCGAAGGATCTGTTTTTGGGCGCGGATTTGGTTCGCAAAAGAAAGCAGATTCTTCGTCGCTGCGCTCTTCAGAATGACATGCATGGGTGGCGTCCTTGTTCGTTGCTCAATACCCGAAGTCTATGGGGAATCGGCCAAATCGACAAGCCGGCGTATAATCATTTTCTTCAAAAATAGCGAAAAACATTATGCGTTTCTCTGGCACCGATACCTATGTAGCGACCGACGATTTGATGTTGGCCGTGAATGCTTCGATTATCTTGCAACGGCCATTGCTTATAAAAGGCGAGCCCGGCACCGGCAAAACCTTGTTGGCGGAAGAAGTTGCCCGCGCGCTAAACAAACCGATCTTCGAATGGCACGTGAAATCGACCACCAAGGCCCAGCAGGGTTTGTACGAATACGATGCTGTGTCCCGGCTGCGCGATTCGCAACTCGGCGATGGCCGCGTGCATGAAATCGGCAACTACATCGTCAAGGGAAAGTTGTGGGAAGCCTTCGATTGCGAGCAACAATCGGTGTTGCTGATCGACGAAATCGACAAAGCCGACATCGAGTTCCCCAACGATTTATTGCGCGAACTCGACCGCATGGAGTTTTACGTTTACGAAACACGCGAGATGGTGAAGGCGCGCTACCGGCCCATCGTCTTCATCACCAGTAACAATGAAAAAGAATTGCCCGACGCTTTCCTGCGCCGCTGCTTTTTTCACTACATCCGCTTTCCCGATAAGGATACGATGCAGCAGATCATCGACGTGCACTATCCGGGTATCAAAAAGGAATTGGTCAAGCAGGCAATGGAAGTATTTTTCGATATTCGCGAAGTGCAAGGCTTGAAGAAAAAACCCTCGACCTCGGAACTGCTTGATTGGCTGAAGCTGCTACTCGCCGAGGATATTCCGGCGGAAGCGCTAAAATCGCAAGATTCCGGCAAGATCATTCCACCGCTATACGGCGCGCTGCTGAAGAACGAACAAGATGTACATTTGTTCGAGCGCTTGGTGTTCCTATCCCGACGCGCTCGCTAGTGTCATTCCCGCGACGGCGGGAATCCATGGGGGATGGAGAAAACCTATTGCGGTTACATTCTTGCCAGTAGTCGCTACGGAACGCTATATGCCGGAGTCACTTCGGATCTAATTAAGCGAGCATGGCAACATCGCGAAAAATTGGTGGATGGCTTTACCAAAGAATATGATGTCAAAAAACTCGTGTGGTATGAAATTCATGAAGATGTTTTGTCCGCGATAACGCGAGAGAAGCAGATCAAAAAATGGAATCGGGCTTGGAAGATCAGATTGATTCAACAACTAAATCCGAGTTGGGAAGATTTGTATGAATCGGTGGTTGGGTAGAGGCTCCATGGATTCCCGTTTTCGCGGGAATGACAACGTTGTATTTGATACGTCATCGCGATGCTCATCGACTTCTTCTTCACATTAAAAAAAGGCGGCGTGCCCTGCACCATCCGCGAGTTTTTGAATTTGCTCGAAGGCTTGGACAAGCACGTTATCTACGGCAACGTTGATGATTTTTATCACCTGTCGCGTACGGTCTTAGTCAAAAATGAAGCGCACTTCGATCGTTTTGATCGCGCCTTTGCTGAATATTTCAAAGGCGTGGAAAAACTCGACGAGTTATTCGGGAAAGAACTTCCGGAAGAATGGCTGCGCAAGCTCGCGGAAAAAATTCTGACCGAAGAAGAGAAAAAACTCATCGAAGCCCTCGGCGGGTTCGACAAATTGATGGAGACGCTGAAGAAGCGTTTGGAAGAACAGAAAGGCCGTCACCAGGGCGGCAGCAAATGGATCGGCACGGCGGGAACCTCGCCCTTCGGC
>JANMJR010000289.1:0-3173 GCA_031371465.1 Pseudomonadota bacterium | reverse complement strand
GCATGGTTTGCGCGAAGCGGCGAAACAGCGCTTCACTCACGCCCTGACCATGGATGCCGACGGCCAACATCCGGCGGAAAAAATATCGGAGTTCATGGCGAAATCCAGCGCGAATCTCGATGCGTTGATTTTGGGTTTGCCGCAATTCGACGCGAGCGCGCCGAGCTTGCGTGTGCGCGGTCGCAAAGTTTCAAATTGGTGGGCTAACCTAGAGACATGCTGGCAGGGCATCGGTGATTCGCTGTTCGGCTTTCGCGTCTATCCGATTCAGCCGCTGATTGAAATTATGCAATCCAATCCCTGGATGCGGCGTTTCGATTTCGATGTCGAAGCCGCCGTCCGCCTTGTCTGGCGCGGCGTTCCGCCGATTAATGTTGCTGCGCCGGTGAAGTATTTCAGCGCCGACGAAGGCGGCGTATCGCACTTCAACTACTTGCGCGATAACCTATTGCTCACTTGGATGCACACGCGTTTGTTGTGTGGTTTCATCGTGCGCCTGCCGTGGTTATTGTGGATGCGGGGAACAGCGTCAAGCCGCTTGCGCAAACAACATTGACGCAGCGTTAGCACGGGCATTTTGACTCACAAACGCTAACACCTTGCTCCCGTTCAGCGCCGGATACGCGCTCGTCGCCCGGGTGACAATCTCGTGGGCTAACACATCAAGCTGCGTGAGCATCTCATCCATGCGCTGCTTAAAACCCGCATCATCAAGCGAATCGGTCAAGCCACGATTCATTTCCGCGAACCAAGCCAGACTCGCTTGATCGAGCATCTGCGCCGGATTGTGTTGTTTACTCACGTCGTGCCATTCGCATAAAAAACGCTGCATCGCGATGTTGAGTTGCTGCACGTTCGCCAAGGTTTTTTGCATGCGCCCCATCGCGACAACATCGGTTAGCCGGTTCTGGAAAAACAACTGACACATCACCCCCCAGTAATAGGTGTAATCCCAAATCACTTTCACCGGCATCACTTCCGCATCGCCGAATAGTTTGTATTGCCCGGTGTAAAGCGGCAGCATGTTTTGATACAGCGAAAAATAAATCTGCTGATAAATATCTGCGTACATTTCCACTGGCCCGCCGGCGCGATCCTGCGCCACCAGCTCGGTGATGAACGTGTTGGCGATGGCTATAAAGTCGCTGCCGGGCGAATAAAACGGATCGAGAAACACGCCCGCTTCGCCGCTCAGCGCCCAGCGCTGTTTGCCGGCGAACACCTGCTTGCAACCGTAGGAAAAACGCTTGAAGTACGCGAAGTCTTGAAGCTTATCGCGTTTTGTGTACAGCGCGTCGAATAGCCGCGGCTGATGTTTTTCAAACCAGTTCATCGCCTTGTCGAAGGTATTCATTGTATCGATCGGATGCAACTTCGCATCGGCGACAATGCCCACGGAATGGGAACCGGACGCCAGCGGAATCAGCCATGCCCAGTAACCTTCGCCCATTAAATGATTGGTCGAGAGCCAGCGGTTCGGCGGATTGCAGCGATCGAGCCAAGCGCGATCGTCGGACCAATCATTGATATCGATGCGCTCGGCGATGCGAAACCAAATGGCGTTCGCGTCGTGCTCGTTCAATTCGGCGAGATCGAGATGGCGCTTAATCATCCCCGCACGACCCGATGCGTCCAACAGCCAGCGCGCCTGAATCTCGTGCGTCTCGCCGCCTTTTTCATAGCGCAGCGTATGCGGCGCATCGCCGTCACTCAACGAGAACTTTCGCACCATCGCGTCGTCGACAAATTTCACGCCGCGTTCTTGCGCAAAACCGGCGAGCGCATTCTCGAACAACCCGCGATCGATCTGATAGGCGGGTGTTGACAAAAAGGTACTCGCGCCCAATTCCGTCACACGCGTGATGTCGCGCTCGCCGTCGGAAAAGAAAAATCGGAAACCGAATTTCTTCAACTGATGCTTCTGCAAATAGTCTTTTAGGCCGAGCACATTCGCAAAATAATGCGCCCCGATTTCCACCGACGATTCGCCCACTTTATGTGCCGCTGCGGGCACGGGATGGCGACGCCGCTCAAGCACCAAGATGTCGAGGTCGGGCAAGCGTTGCTTCAGTTGCAGCGAAAGGGTCAGGCCGGCGAGGCCGCCGCCGAGGATTGCGATGTCGTGTTGTTTAGTCGATGTCATGGTGTATCAAGTCAATTTCATCGAAAGATCATAACATTCGTTTTGGATTATCAGAAAGCAAGGTAGCGAATTCTGGAAACTCGATCCTCGAATTTCATTGGGCTACGCTTGCTCAATAAGCGCATGTTGGAGTAATTGACAACACGCATCGGTGTTGTTATGCTATCCAACATGAAGGCTGTCGAGTTGGTTCGCACCCGCATCGCCTATTCCGAGACAGCATTCGCGGAATTGGTGTTGTGGCGAACCCCTAAGCCTGTTGCCGGTTCAACTCATGAATTCAAGTACCGGTTGGCCTATGTGGTGGGCGGTGAATGTGTGATTCGCTATGACAACGAGGCGGGCAAAGGCGACCATCGACATTATGGTGACAAAGAGCGCGCCTACCATTTCACCACACCCGATCGACTGATCGCTGATTTTCAACTGGATATTGCGAGGTGGAACAATGAAAACCGTGACGCTTGATGTACGCGCGCCGGCCGATTCGATGGCGGACTTCGTACGAGCTTGGAAATCCGGCACGCAACAAAAGGCTGCGCGCACAAGCTTTGCGACGCCCGAGTTGTTGTGGCAAGTGCTCACCGCGAAGCGATGGGAATTGCTCAAGGCCCTTTGCGGCGCGGGCCCAGTGTCGATTCGTGAGGCGGCACGTCGCGTTGGCCGTGATGTTAAGGCCGTGCATGGCGATGTGGTGGCATTGCTCAATGCCGGCGTACTTGATCGCGGTGAAGGCGGAGGAATCGTTTTTCCATTCGAAGCGGTCAAGGTCGAATTTTTATTGCGGGCCGCATAGCCCTGCGAGTTGCGTCGCGGGCAGTGAAGACCCGCATGGATACTGGCTTGCAGGGCATGTCATGCCGAGACCGGGTAGCCCAAGTCTAGCCACTGGCCTAGAACCAGGCAAGCAGCGCGCGCCTCCTGGCTACACCATCCCGCCACTAATCGAAATCACCTGGCCGGAAATATAACCGGCTTGATCGGACGCTAGATAGCTCACCAGCGCACACGTCTGACATAACCGGCGCTG
>JANMJR010000273.1:0-6665 GCA_031371465.1 Pseudomonadota bacterium | reverse complement strand
CATGTCGGGGCGTCGTTCCCATCCGGCATCGGGCCGGACCTATCACCTCATTTTTAATCCGCCGAAAGTTGCGGGAAAAGATGATGTGACCGGCGAAGATTTAGTACAACGCGACGACGACAAAGAAGAAACCGTCGCCAAGCGTTTGCAGGTTTATCACGATCAGACCGAGCCCTTGGTCGGTTATTACACCAATTGGGCGAAGAGCAACGACAAGCAGGCGCCGCGTTATCGCAAGATTCCCGGTATCGGCAAAGTGGAAGAAATTCGCGATCGCATTTTCGCGGCGCTAAGTTAGAGATTAAAGTCATGGCGAAACAGAATGCTTTTTATGCGCAGTCCGGCGGTGTCACCGCGGTAATCAACGCCAGCGCGGCGGGCGTGATCGAAACGGCGCGCAAGCACAAAGACAAAATCGGCAAAGTTTATGCCGGGCGCAATGGCATCATCGGTGCGCTGACGGAAGACTTGATCGATACCAGTAAAGACTCTGCAACAGCAATCGCCCGCTTGAAGACAACGCCGTCCGGCGCATTCGGTTCCTGCCGCTACAAACTCAAAGGCTTGGAAGAAAATCGCGCACAATACGAGCGCTTGATCGAAGTTTTCAAAGCCCACAACATCGGTTATTTTTTCTACAACGGCGGCGGTGATTCTGCGGACACGTGCTTAAAAGTATCGCAGTTGTCGGAAAAACTAGGCTATCCGATAACCGCGGTTCACGTGCCGAAAACCGTCGATAACGATTTGCCGATCACCGACACTTGTCCCGGCTTCGGCTCGGTTGCGAAATATGTCGCAACCAGTATTCGCGAAGCGGCGTTTGATGTGGCGTCGATGGCGAAGACATCGACCAAAGTTTTTGTGCTGGAGGTGATGGGTCGGCACGCGGGATGGATCACGGCGGCTTGTGGTTTGGCCGCGGAAAAAGACGGCGACGCACCGCATATATTGTTATTTCCGGAAGTGAAATTCGAACAGGCGAAATTTTTGGCGAAAGTCGAAAAGACCGTTAAGGAACGCGGCTATTGCGTGATCGGCGTATCGGAGGGCTTGCGCAATAGCGATGGCAGCTTCCTCGCGGAGTCGGGTTTGAAGGACGCCTTCGGCCATGCGCAATTGGGGGGCGTGGCGCCGGTGATCGCGAATTTGGTGAAGGACAAACTCAAATACAAATATCACTGGGCGGTCGCCGATTATTTGCAGCGCGCGGCGCGCCACATTGCATCGAAAACCGACGTGGAACAAGCCTATGCCGTCGGCAAAGCGGCGGTGGAGTTCGCGCTCAAGGGTCATAACGCAGTGATGCCTGCGATCAAGCGTTTGTCGGACAAGCCATACAAATGGAAAATCGAGATGGCGAAGTTGCAAGATGTTGCCAACAAAGAAAAGTTCATGCCGCGCAGTTTCATCAGCGCCGACGGTTTTCATATCACCGCGAAGTGCCGGACCTATCTCGCGCCGCTGATTGCCGGTGAAGACTATCCACCGTTCAAGAACGGCATGCCGGATTATGTGGTGTTGAAGAATGTCGCGGTCGCGAAAAAGTTGAAAACCGAGTTTAAGATTTAAAGCAAGGGCATCGCCGGGAGCCGCATGGGTACTTGTTCCTGGCAGTGCGTCCTTCAAGTGCCGCACGAATGCGGGGTGGGGGGCTAGCCTACTGGGTGGCCTAGGGCCAGGGCCACCTAGGGCTAATGGCGCTGGCCCGAGGCCACGTGGTCAGAGCAAGCGGTTTCGTAGTAATAATAAAATTTTATTTAAGTCAATTTAGGAGATAGGGAGCATGTCTGAACCAATTTGGTTAGCGCTAATTTGCGGCGCATTGGCGGTGGTATACGGTATCGTTTCGCGTAACTGGATCATGGCGCAACCCGCCGGCAACGCGCGCATGCAAGAAATCGCTGCGGCGATTCAGCAGGGCGCATCCGCCTATTTGAATCGCCAATATCGCTCCATCGGTATTGTCGGCGTCATTCTATTCGTGGTCATTTTGGTATTCTTGAATTGGCAGACCGCACTGGGTTTTGCTATTGGCGCAATTCTCTCGGGCGCCGCCGGTTTCATCGGCATGAATGTCTCGGTGCGCGCTAACGTGCGCACCGCCGAAGCGGCGCGCAGCGGCATCAACGCCGCGCTCGCCGTCGCGTTTCGCGGTGGCGCGATCACCGGCATGCTGGTGGTCGGCCTGGGTCTGTTGGGCGTGGCCGGCTTCTACGCCTTCTTGGTTGAGACGGCGCATGACACGTCGGATCTGTATCACGTCATTGAACCGCTTATCGGCTTGGCGTTCGGCTCCTCGCTGATCTCCATTTTCGCTCGTTTGGGCGGCGGTATTTTCACCAAGGGTGCGGACGTCGGCGCCGACTTGGTGGGTAAGGTCGAAGCCGGTATTCCCGAGGACGATCCACGCAACCCGGCGGTGATCGCCGATAACGTCGGCGACAATGTCGGCGACTGCGCCGGTATGGCGGCGGACTTGTTCGAGACCTACGCGGTGACGATTATCGCCACCATGTTGCTCGGCGTGTTGACATTGAAAGGTCACGCTTCTGCCGCGGCGGCTTATCCGCTTGCCCTGGGCGGCGTATCGATCATCGCATCGATTATCGGCTGTTACTTCGTGAAATACAGCGGCACGGGCAAGATCATGAACGCCTTGTACAAAGGCTTGATCGTCGCTGCTGTACTGTCTTTAATCGCGTTCTACCCGGTTACCAACTGGATCATGGGCGGCATTGAAGGTGTATCGACCATGAGCTTGTTCTTGTCGTCGATCGTCGGCCTGATCTTAACCGGCCTATTGGTCGTCATTACCGAGTACTACACCGCGACGGAATACGCACCGGTTCGTCACGTGGCACAGGCTTCAACGACCGGCCATGCGACCAACATTATTGCCGGTATCGGCATTTCGATGAAATCAACCGCCTGGCCGGTGCTTTCCGTATGCGCAGCAATTTGGGCTGCCTATTGGTGTGCTGGCTTGTATGGCATTGCCATCGCGGCGACGTCAATGTTGTCGATGGCGGGCATTATTGTGGCCCTCGATGCCTACGGTCCGATCACCGATAACGCCGGCGGTATCGCCGAGATGAGTGAATTGCCCAAAGAAGTGCGCAATGTGACCGACCCGCTCGACGCGGTTGGCAACACCACCAAGGCGGTGACCAAGGGTTACGCCATCGGCTCCGCCGGTCTTGCCGCGCTCGTGCTATTCGCAGATTTTACCCATGGCCTGGAAACGGCCCACATCAAGGCCTCGTTTGATCTGTCGAATCATATGGTCATTATTGGCCTCTTCATCGGTGGCTTAATTCCGTTCCTGTTCGCTGCCATGGCGATGGAAGCAGTGGGCCGCGCGGCCGGTGCGGTGGTGGTGGAAGTGCGCCGCCAGTTCCGTGACATTAAAGGCATTATGGAAGGCACAGCAAAACCGGAATATCACACTGCCGTGGACATGTTGACCAAGGCGGCGATTAAAGAAATGATGATCCCGTCGTTGTTGCCGGTTGCCGTGCCGATCGTGGTCGGTCTGGTGCTCGGCCCAGCAGCGCTCGGCGGCTTGTTGATGGGCACGATTGTGACCGGACTATTCGTCGCCATTTCCATGTGTACCGGTGGTGGCGCCTGGGATAACGCCAAGAAGTATATTGAAGACGGTAATCATGGCGGCAAAGGTTCCGATGCGCACAAGGCAGCGGTCACCGGCGACACCGTCGGCGATCCCTACAAAGACACCGCAGGCCCCGCGGTGAATCCGCTCATCAAGATCATCAACATCGTCGCCCTGTTGATCATTCCAGTGATTGCGAAGTTATACGCGTAACACTTAGCTGATACAAACACAAACGGGCTTTTAGGAGCCCGTTTGTGTTTGGGCAATTCAATCGCGCTCCAGTGAATAGGCGCCTGTCCAATCCCGCGCCCCGACCACGGCGAGCATGGCTTACAAGTCGTTAAAGTCGCAAAACCCGTCTGTGACGTGTCGCGTCCATGCAAACGTCAGTTTGCGTGGCCCATATTTGCGGAAAACCCTTTAACGCGCTAATCAAGCGATTTATATTGGATGACCTGCGCGCCGAAGCGTGGATCAAGCATAATGTCGAAGAGGTCGGCAATTTTCAATCGTTTTTGCCGGGGCTTTTTTGAAAAACAGGCCGATGCATCAAATCTGCTCCGCGTGAAGGCGGCCTTCAGCATCGATAGCTGAAGCTGCCCATGGCTATTGGATTTCGCAGGGGTAGGGCGCGGAAGGCACATATTTATTGGCTCGTAGCCACGGGGTGGAAAACCGTGCCGCTTTAAATGACTGGGCAGCATGTCACCGCGGGGCGACAATGCGACATGCGGCTATGCAGCAACTGGCATTTTTGTTATAATTTTCCGATAACTAGAATGGGCATGGCGCCCATTTTTTGTTTCTGCGACGCCTATGGACTTAATGCAATTGCTGGAGCCTACCCTGCACGGGCTAGGCTATGAATTGGTGGATTTCGAGTGGTTCGGCCGCGGGAAGTTGCGGGTAATGATCGATAAACCCGACGGAATTAACGTCGACGATTGTGCTGCCGTGAGCCGCCATCTCAGCCTTTTTTTCGCCGCTGAAGGTGTGGACTACGACCGCTTGGAAGTGTCGTCGCCCGGTATGGATCGGCCGTTGCGAAAAGCAGCGGATTTTGTGCGATTCCGCGGGGAACGCGCTGAATTGAAGCTGAAGGCGCCAATCGACGGCCAGAAAAATTTTACTGGAAAGCTCGGCATACTTACGGAAGGGCGATTGGCGTTGGATTCGGATGGAAAAATATTAGCGATTGAGCTTGCGAATGTACACAAAGCGCGGCTCAAACCGGAATTCTGAGTTGGAGTGGAAATGAGTCGAGAGATATTGATGTTGGTTGATGCCCTGGCCCGCGAGAAAAACGTGGACCGGGATATCGTATTCCTGGCGCTGGAGATGGCGCTGGCTTCCGCGACCAAGAAAAAGTATTCGGAAGATATGGAAGTGCGTGTTGAAGTCGACCGCGAGACGGGCGATTTCCAGGGCTTTCGCCGTTGGCTGATCGTGCCGGAAGAAGAGTTCGAGAATTACGAACAGCAAATGCTGTTGAAGGAGATCACGGAAGATCATCCTGACCTGACCATTGGCCTGGGCGACTATTATGAAGAGCCATTGGACGCCGTGGACTTCGGACGCATTGGTGCGCAGGCGGCGAAGCAGGTCATTTTGCAAAAAATTCGCGACGCCGAACGCGAACAAATCCTCAATGATTTTCTCGATCGCAAAGAGTTTCTCGTCACCGGCACTATCAAGCGCATGGAGCGCGGCAATGCCATCGTCGAATCGGGTCGCCTGGAGGCTTATTTGCCGAAGGATCAGATGATTCTGAAAGAGAATTTGCGCATCGGCGATCGTGTGCGCGCTTACCTGTCCCGCGTGGAACGCGGTGGCCGCGGTCCACAGTTAATTCTGTCGCGCATCGCGCCGGAGTTCATTACGAAATTGTTCGAGCTCGAAGTGCCGGAGATCGAAGAAGGCTTGCTTGAAATTAAAGCCGCGGCGCGCGATCCGGGCGTGCGTGCAAAGATCGCCGTGAAGTCCCACGATAAGCGCATTGATCCGATCGGAACGTGCGTGGGTATGCGTGGTTCGCGAGTGCAATCGGTAACCAATGAACTGGCCGGTGAGCGTGTCGATATTATTCTCTGGTCGGAAGATCCGGCGCAGTTTGTGATCGGCGCGTTGGCGCCGGCTGAGGTGAGTTCGATCGTCGTGGATGAAGAAAAGCACAGCATGGATGTGGTGGTCGACGAAGACCAACTGGCTCAAGCCATTGGCCGTAGCGGCCAAAACGTGCGCCTTGCGTCGGAGTTGACGGGCTGGGAACTCAACATCATGACCGTCGACGAAGCGAAGTCGAAGTCCGATGAAGAATTCAGCGGTATCCGTAAAATCTTCATGGAGAAATTGGATGTTGATGAAGAGGTGGCGGACATTCTGGTGCAAGAGGGTTTTAGCACCGTGGAAGAAGTCGCTTACGTCCCGCTGTCGGAAATGCTGGAGATCGAAGCCCTTGACGAAACCACGGTTAACGAGCTACGTGCCCGAGCGCGTAACGCGTTGCTGACTGAGGCGATTGCGTCCGAAGAAAAAGTCGAGAACGCCGACGAGCAATTGCTCAATATGGAAGGCATGGATAATCCTACGGCGCGATTGCTGGTGTCCAAGGGTGTGACCACAATGGAGGCATTAGCCGATCTGGCGGTGGACGACTTAACGGAATTAACGGGCATGGAAACCGAGCGCGCGAGTGAATTGATCATGACGGCTCGGCGCCCTTGGTTTGAGTAATCACAACTACAAACGCTTATCGAAAATGATAGCCCGAGCCTAACGAGAATAGAGTTTGAATATGGCGCAATCCAGTGTTGCTCAATTTGCTACTGAACTCAATTTACCTCCCGCGTTACTGTTGGAGCAATTGAAGGCTGCCGGCGTGGCGAAATCTGCCGCGGAAGAATCTTTGTCGGAAAACGACAAGGCGTTGCTGTTGGATTATTTGCGCGAGTCCCACGGCAGCAAAGAGGCGAAGACCAAGATCACCCTGACCCGCAAGCAGACATCGGAAATTAAAAAATCCGATTCGATGGGTAAGGCGCGGACG
>JANMJR010000203.1:0-8292 GCA_031371465.1 Pseudomonadota bacterium | reverse complement strand
TCGCCGCGCCTTACTCGAAATCCTCGGCAAGTTGATCGCGAATCTTATTCCGCGTTACCGTGCGCTGCAGGACGCCGGGCGCATCGAACTGTCGACCACGCCGCATTACCATCCCATTGCGCCGCTGTTGCTGGATTTCGCTAGCGCCCGCGATAGTTGGCCCGAGGTGAATTTGCCACAATGCGAGAATTATCCCGACGGCGCGGCGCGGCTGCGCTTTCATGTGGATTCGGCGCGTGCCAGCCACAGCGCTAGATTCGGCGCGGCTGCCCAAGGCATATGGCCTGCGGAGGGCGGCCTGTCTTATTCTACAGCCGGCATATTTGCGCGCGCCGGATACCATTGGACCGCCAGCGGCGAGGCCGTGCTACGCCATAGCCTGCGCGCTACGGGAGAGGATCCGGGCGATCGCGAGAGCTACCTTTATCGGCCCTATCGTATCCGTACGAATGATGGTGCGATTGTTGGATTCTTTCGCGACGATCGGCTGTCTGACAAGATCGGTTTCGAGTATGCGAAGTGGCTAGGTAAAGATGCCGCAATGGACTTTATCCGCGAGCTGGAAGGCATCGCCGACCGCGCAGCGGATGGGGAAACGCCTGTTGTGAGTATCATCATGGACGGCGAAAATGCCTGGGAATATTATCCGTATAATGGATTTTATTTTCTATCGGAACTCTATGCCTTGCTTGCCGCTCACCCACGCATTCGCTTGACTACCTTCAGTGAAGTCGCGCGAAGCGCCGCATTGACAGACCTCGCGCAGGTGAGGGCGGGAAGCTGGGTTTACGGTACATTCTCGACTTGGATCGGCGATGCGGCGAAGAATCGCGCCTGGGAATTGTTGTGTAACGCCAAGCGAGCTTACGATCAGCAGATCGCCACCGGGAAATTGTCGGGCGCGCAGTGCGCCGCGGCGGAGCGGCAACTGGCAAGTTGCGAAGCGTCCGATTGGTTTTGGTGGCCGGGCGACTACAATCCAAGCGAAAGTGTCAAAAGTTTCGACCAGCTTTATCGGCACAATCTAGCCAATCTTTATCGCTTATTGCGACTCCCGATCCCTGATATTTTGCAGCACACGCTCAGCGTCGGCGTCGCACATTCCGATTCATCCGGCGCCATGCGGCGGGTTTCCTAGAAATAAAAATAATTTATGCCGCCAGCCATTCAACTACTTCTCGGAGTCCACGCCCATCAACCGGTGGGAAATTTTCCCGAGGTGATCCACGATGCCCACGCGCGTTGCTATCGGCCCTTCATTCACACGCTGTACGACTATCCGCAGTTTCGCTTTGCCGTGCATTTCAGCGGCTGGCTGCTGGAATTTCTGTTTCAACACCATCCCAACGATATGGAAATGCTGCGCGAGATGGTGCAGCGCGGACAAGTGGAAATCTTCGGTGGCGGCGATACTGAGCCGGTCCTGGCGGCGATTCCCCACCGTGATCGCGTCGGGCAAATCGTCACATTAAGCAATCGCCTGGAACGCCAACTCGCGCAGCGCCCCAGCGGCGCATGGCTGACCGAACGCGTATGGGACAGCACCGTTGTGCCGGCGCTGGCCGATGCCGGCATCCGCTATGTCACCGTGGACGACTATCATTTTCTTTGCACCGGGCGCACGCCCGGCGAACTCAATGGTTACTACACAACGGAAGAGGACGGCCACCAACTCGCATTGTTCCCCATTTCGGAACAACTGCGATATCGCATTCCCTTCGCGCCGGCAGACGAAGTGGTGCGCTACATCGAATCCTTGGCCGATGAAAGCGGCCGGGCCGCCGCGATTTATTTCGACGATATCGAGAAGCTGGGCATCTGGCCCGATACCTTCGACTGGGTTTTCACGCGGGGATGGCTAAAACAGTTTATCGAGGGCGCGCTTAACTCCAGCAGCATTCGCACCGCACACTTCGCTGACTATCATCGTGAAACACCCACTCGCGGGATCGCCTATTTACCGACTACATCGTACATCGAGATGAACGAATGGTCGCTGCCGGCGCCGGCGGCGAATCTTTACGCGGATCTGGTCACTGAACGCAAACTGAACAATCGCTACGAGGAAAATAAGGCGTTTATCCGTGGCGGTATTTGGAAGAATTTTTTTAGCCGCTATCCCGAATCGAATTGGATGCACAAGCGCATGTTGCGGCTATCGGAACGGCTGGCGCAGCTTGCGTCCGAATTGGCGACGCCTCGTATGCGCATCCTGCTATATCAAGCGCAGGCGAACGACGCCTATTGGCATGGGCTGTTCGGTGGTTTGTATTTGCCGCATTTACGGCGCGCGCTGTACAGCGCAATGATCGAGCTTGAAGCCCAGCTTGACCGCGCGGCGGCACGTCCCGAGCGCTACCAAGAGGATTTGGACAGCGATGGCTATATGGAGCTATTCCTGCACAACGATACGACGCAAGCGGTGATCCATCTCGATGGCACGGCGAGCGTGCGGGAATTCGACAGTTATCTGTTGAATCACAATTTCGCCGATACGCTGCGACGCCAAGCGGAACACTATCGACGCAAGATTCAAGCGGGTGAAGCCGGCGCCGCGGTCGCCGACGGTATTGCCTCGGCCCACGACCGCGTCAGCTTTAAGTCGTTAATCGTGCCGTCGGATCTGGCGATCGATCAGCACGGCAAAGCGCTGTTTCAAGAAAAACTTTATCCTAGTCATATCGGCTACGAAACCCTCGACCCGCGTTATGTCCTGGTATCGGAAGGCAATCGCAATTTGATCTTTACCGCCCAGACGTATGCGGGGACGTTGTACAAAGAATTTCAGCTGGGCAAGAACGGCTTAGGCGTTGGCTACTCGTTTGATCGCGCGATGCGCGGTATTTTGGAAATCGAGCTAAATGTGGCGATGCCCAGTTGCGACGGGCCAGCCGGGCGTTATTGGTTTAAGGGCGAGTGCCCCGGCGGGTTTGGCCAACCGCAAAATTTTACCGAACTCACGGAACTCACGCTGGAAGACGATGTGCTCGGTGGCTCGCTGCGGCTCAGTTCAAATCGCTCGTTGACGGTGACCGCGCGGCCGTTTTTTACGGTGTCGCAATCCGAAGCCGGTTTTGAGAAAATCATGCAGGCGGTAACGCTCATCCTTCACTTTGCGTTTTCTGGCGCCGAGGATTCGTTGCAGCTTAACCTAGCGGTTTTTCCGCGCCAGTAATCTCAGCAGCGCGGCGCTTGTCATGCTCGGCAATCGCCCAAGCTACATGCTCGCGTACTAACTCAGAGCGATCGTCACGGCGTGCTTCCAGCGCCGCCATAACAGTCGCTTTAGAGGGCGCATTGCCCAGCCCGACGGCGAGATTGCGCAACCAGCGCTCGTAACCAATCCGGTGGATCGGGCTACCCGCCAGGCGGGTTGCGAATTCCTGTTCGCTCCACGCGAACAATGTCACCAACTCGCTGCTGTCCAGCCCATTGCGCACATGAAAATCCGTATCGTCGGTTTTCTTCGCGAACTTATTCCACGGGCACACTAGTTGGCAATCGTCGCAACCGTAGACGCGATTGCCCATCGGCGCGCGAAACTCGACGGGAATGCTGCCGTGATGTTCGATGGTGAGATAGGAAATGCAGCGCCGCGCATCGAGCACGTAAGGAGCAACAATGGCGCGGGTGGGGCAGATGTCGATGCAGGCTTGGCATGAGCCGCAATGATCGCTGATGGGTCCATCGATCGGCAACGCCAGATCGGTAAAAATTTCAGCGAGAAAAAACAACGAGCCACCACTTCGATCCAGCAACAAGGTGTGTTTGCCGCGCCACCCGAGCCCGGCCTTGACCGCCAGTTCCACTTCCAGCACAGGCGCGCTGTCGGTGAATACGCGATGCTGAAAGTGGCCGATGGCGGTTTCGATTTTCTGCGCCAGGCGTTTGAGCTTCCCGCGCAGAATTTTATGATAGTCGCGTCCCAGGGCATAACGCGCGATAAAGGCCCGCTCGCCATCGGCCAACACCGCGTCGCTGTCGCGAACAGCGTCGACGGAATAATCGTGGCGAACGGAAATGACCCGCAGCGTTCCCGGCGCCAACTCGGCGGGGCGCGCGCGCTTGACGCCGTGGCGCGCCATGTAGTCCATGGTGCCGTGATAGTTTTGTTCCAGCCAGCGCAACAGCTTTTCTTCGGCCTCGTGCAAATCGACATCGGCGATGCCGACGCCGGAAAAACCCAGCTCCACACCCCAGGTTTTGATGTCCTGAGCGAGTTGGTCAAGGGAAAGTGATGAATCGAAAATACTCATTGCGACATCATAAACGAAGCCTGCGCTGCACAGGACTTGTCATTCAATAGGCTGGGCATTGGGTTGGAAGGCACTGGCCCGAGGCCAGTGGCTAGCCTAGGGCTACCCCGTACCAGAGCGGCGCTCCAGCCACTAACCAGGCGATTGAAACACCCGCCCGTGCCTGTATATGAGGTGAAAATACAACACGCGCGCGTTCGTTCACAAAAACCAAGCACGCCCTCGCTATAATCGGGCCCATGACATTTGCCTATTTAGCAGATGAACCCGCGACGCTAAAATTCGGCGCTCACCTTGCCGGATTTTTACGGCCCGGCTTGACGATTTTTCTGGTCGGTGATCTCGGGGCGGGCAAGACGACTTTAATGCGTGGTGTGTTGCGTGGTCTGGGTTTTGAGGGTCGCGTGAAAAGCCCCACTTACACGTTGGTCGAAAGTTATTTGGTTTCGAGTTTATACTTGTACCACTTTGATTTATACAGATTCAAGCATGAGCAGGAGTGGCTGGATGCGGGCTTTAACGAACTTTTCAGCGAGCAGGCTATTTGCTTCGTCGAATGGCCGGAACGGGCGATGAGTTTACTACCGCGAGCGGACGTTGAAATCAATTTGACGGTCGACGGCGACGGTCGGGGCGCCAGTATCGCCTCGACAAAAATTGACCTGGGAAAATTTTGGAACGCATGGCTGGCGCCACAACGTGTCGAAAAACGTGAACGCTAATTTATTTGCCCGCATCATTTTGCTATGCTGCGGCCTCGCCGCAAGCACGGCGTTTGCCAACCCGAAAGTCGCTTCCGTACGCATTTGGCCTGCGCCGGATTACACCCGTGTCACGCTGGAATCGAAGCAAGCGCTCAAGTTCAATTCGTTCGCGCTGAAAAGTCCTGATCGCTTGGTGCTCGATGTGGAGGCGGATTTTGACAGCACACTGGAAAGCCTGTCGGGCAAAGTGGTCATGGACGATCCTTACATTAAGCTGCTGCGCGTCGGTCGCTTTAAGGCGAACACAGTGCGGCTTGTGCTCGATCTCAAAGGCGAGGTCAAGCCCACTGTGTTCCTGCTGCCACCGGTCGGCGAATACGACTATCGCTTGGTTATCGACATCAATCCCGTTGCAGCGCCGGATCCGCTGCTGTTGGTATTGGGTAAAGGCATTGAATCGAACGAATCCGAGCCCGCGAAAGAAGTCGACACCCGGGCGAAGGATTGGGCGCCGCCGGACCCCGCGCACGATGTTCCCGCAAAGAACGAAAACGACGAGAAACGGGAAGGAAAAAATAAACCGTCACCGGGTAAAGCAAAACCGCTGATTGACCGTGTTGTCACCATCGTCATCGATGCGGGCCACGGCGGCGAAGACCCCGGCGCGCGTGGCGCGAATGGTAGCCAGGAGAAAGACGTGACCTTGGCGATCGCGCAATTGCTGAAATATAAAATTGATCGTGAGCCGAATATGCGCGCTGTGTTGACGCGCGAGGGCGATTACTTTATCCCGCTGGGCCTGCGCGTCGATAAGGCGCGCCGGGTGCAGGCGGATTTATTTGTGTCGATTCACGCCGATGCATTTATTCGCCCGAATGCGCGCGGCTCGTCCGTGTTCGCATTGTCCGAACGCGGTGCGACCTCGACTCAGGCGCGCTGGTTGGCGAAGCAAGAAAATTCCGCCGACTTGATCGGCGGCGTGAACTTGAAACAGAAAGACCCCTACCTGGCGCGCACCCTGCTAGATCTGTCACAAACCGCAACAATCAACGATAGTCTGCGCCTTGGCCGCGCGGTGCTGGGTGAAATCGCTGGCATCAATCGGTTGCATCGCGGCGAAGTTGAGCAAGCGGGCTTCGCAGTGCTGAAAGCACCGGACATCCCGTCGATTCTCGTCGAGACCGCATTCATCAGTAACCCGGAAGAAGAGAGCCGCCTCAACGATCCGACCTACCAATCTAAGCTGGCCAACTCGATCCTCGGCGGCATCAAACACTATCTGGCGAAGAATCCCGCGCTGGCAAAATCCAAACTCGCTGCCAATTAGTTGTTCGGACAGTACCGTCAGTTAAAGTCGCGCGGACTTACTCCGTTGCCTGCTGGTTGACGCGCTGCGTCTGTTCGCGCCGAGTTATCGCGGAATGTAGGGTACCGCAAGCCACTAGTTGGGCGACGAAGCGTTTCGATGTTGGTTCACAATTCTAGTATAAGACCTTGAAATTTATTAATTTAGGTGTCGGTATCCGAAGGCGACTGGCCAGCTCAAACGTGATTCCGACACCCAAATACGAGTGGCAAGATTTATGCGTTAGGTAAACAAATCTTACCCACTGGCACGTAACCTTCGCTTTGAATGAACACTAACAGCCAGTCTATTACGAGCGATCAAGACGGTTCCGCAAACATGCGTCCAATGTGCGGGATATTAATTGCCGGACGGCAAAAGATCCGGCGAGCTGTTGCCACTGAATTAATCGATGCCTATACCCATCGAACCAATCGGTCGTTGCTCGCTAATTTTGCCGGCGCGTTGTTTCTTGCCTTCGTCATGTCGACGCCGACAAACGCAGAGCTAATCACGGTTTGGCTGATCGCCCTCGTTTTGTCTCTTTGCGTTTCGTACGGTGTTAACTATTTTTATATCGAAGCCAGGGAAAAAACCGTTTATCCCGATCAACGCCTAATTTTCGCGCAAGTCTTAGCCGCGGCACAAAATGGCTTGATTTGGGGATGGGGCGGCATACTGTTTTATTCGGGGTCCCCTTGTTTTGAGTGCAATTTACGACGGTAGGCAGGTCTAGCAAGGGTGCGGGTTTGCGGGCGATCGAATTTCTATGTATCTGAATCATTGAGAATTGCAGCTTTCGATTTTGGCCGCTATGTGGGTGGCTTTGTCGGGAGATGCACATGCAGACGTGGCAATCGGTTTTTCTCGGCGCGCGCGAGTTATCGCGTGAGCTGAGCGAGTTCGAACTTCAAGCATTCTTTACTTACAATGAGGCCGAACGTGAGGTGATCGCGGCGCGGCGCCAGCCTACGCACCGATTGGGATTGGCATTGCATATCGGATTCCTGCGCATGAGCGGACGACCGCTCGATGCATTCCGGATCGTCCCAGGCAATCTATGGCGACAGCTCGGCGCACAAGTTAATGTTACCGCCCCTGATCTGGCCTCACTGCGCGCGCTCTACCATCGCGGGCGTACGCTGTACGATCATCAACTGTGTGCCTGCGACCTGCTGGGCTTCCGATGGATGACCGAGCATCAACGGCGCTATCTGGTCAGCGTGCTGCGCGAGGAACTCGAGCACACGATCGACCGCGATCGCTTGTTGTTGTTCACGCGGCGCTGGCTGTATGAACACCAGTTGATCATCGTGCATGACCGGATGCTGCGACGAATGATCGCCGCATCGGTTCAGCAGTTCGAGCGCGAACTGGCGGCTTCGATCTACGCATCGGTCGGCGTGGCGCAACTGGCGCGCTGGCGCACCCTCTTGACCTGCGAACACGCTTCGGGATTGACCGTGCAGACCTGGTTGTGGGCAGCGCCCGCCAAGCATTCGACGCGCCGGATCGAGGAAGTGTTGGAACGGATCAAGCTCTTGTATTCGCTTGACGTGCACCAACACCTCATTGATCTCCCGGCCGCGCAATTGCGCCGCTACGCCAAGCGACTGGCCTCCCGAGCACCCGCCGCTGGCGCCCGGATCAAGGAGCCCGGCCGCACGATCGAAGTCGCCTGTTTCCTGCGCTACTGTTTGCTCTCAGCAACTGACTACCTGATTTTGATGGTGCACCGGCGGGTAGCCGATCTGTGGCGGCACGCACGCACCGGCGCCGACGAAAGTGCCACCCACTGGGCCAAACTGTATCAGCAGTTGCTCATCGATCTGGGACGACTCGTTGCTGACCAGCAAATGACCGATGCCCAGGCACGACAACGCTTGGCCGAATTGGTCACATTAAGCCAACAGCAGCGTCCGCCGTCGAAATCTCAGGTTACACGAGATCGGTTGATCGAGGCCATCCGGCCCGTGCGCAGCTTGCT
>JANMJR010000161.1:0-8265 GCA_031371465.1 Pseudomonadota bacterium | reverse complement strand
GCGATCAGTCAACGTGACGGCCGTGGTCTTGTGGTTCCCATCGTACGTCAAGAGCGGGGGCAATTTTCTGGTGAGATTGCTCTTCTGTCCGGTCGCCAAGCACTGACGGACGGCGTTGCCGAACAGGACGTCGAGGCGCTTTTGCTGCCGCCTTCCCAGTTGCGCGCGTTGATCATCGCGGAGGCAAACCTTGGCGAGCGCATCGTCCGCGCGCTGATTTTGCGTCGGGTCGGATTACTCGAATCCGGCGCGAGCGGTCCCGTGCTGTTTGGCCAGCCGGAGTCTCCCGAACTAATGCGTTTGCAGAATTTCCTACGCCGAAATGACCATCCTCATCGGGTCGTCGATGCCACACAGGACGCCGAAGTAACCGTGCTGCACGATCAATATGGTGCGGCGCCGGGCGACGTAGTCGTAGTATGCGTAGACGGCAAGGTGCTGGTGAACCCCACGGAAGACGTGCTGGCGCGTAGCCTGGGAATGCTCGATTCAATCGAACACGACGAACTCTACGACCTTGCCGTGGTGGGCGCAGGTCCCGCCGGACTTGCGACCGCGGTGTACGCGGCGTCGGAGGGCTTGCACGTCGTGGTATTGGATTGCCGCGCTTATGGCGGGCAGGCGGGGGCCAGCGCGCGAATAGAGAACTACCTAGGCTTCCCAACCGGCATATCGGGCCAGGCGCTTGCTGCCCGCGCCTTCGTCCAGGCGCAAAAATTCGGCGCCGAAATCATGATTCCGGCACAGGCCATCGCGCTGGATTGTGTCGCGGCCGGCCCCGCCGGTGAAATATGGTTGACGCTCGCCGATAAGCGTCGGCTCAGATCCAGGACGGTGGTCATCGCCAGCGGCGTACGGTATCGCCGGCCGGCAGTTCCTCGCTTGAGCGAGTTCGAAGGCCGGGGCGTTTGGTATTGGGCTTCCGCTCTCGAAGCAAAGACGTGCGCGAACGAAGAAGTGGTGCTGGTAGGCGGCGGCAATTCAGCTGGGCAAGCAGCAGTGTTTCTGGCACAATTTGCCGCTAAAGTGTACATCCTGGTTCGCGGCCCCAGCCTCGCAGCTAGCATGTCGCGCTATCTAATCGATCGCATCGACGCGACGGCAAACATCGAACTGCGGCCTCATACCGAATTAACGCAGCTTCACGGTGACCTCGCCCAAGGTCTAACCGCCGTATCATGGCGCGAGAATCGCACGGGGCTTGAACAGGAATGGCCGATCCGCCACGTGTTCCTGTTCGTGGGCGCGGATCCCGAGACGCGCTGGCTCGAGGGTTGCGGCGTCGCGTTTGACTCGCACGGCTTTGTGATGACAGGCCAGGCCGCGGCGAGCGCTGCAGCAGGGTATGTTCCCGGTCCACTCGAATCGACAGTACCTGGCGTGTTCGCTATCGGCGACGTGCGCTCCGGCTCCGTGAAGCGTGTCGGTAGCGCAATCGGCGAAGGTGCGGCGGCGGTAGCATTGATTCATCAGTATCTTGCCGCCGCGCAACCCCCGATTCGCGCGAAAGAAACAATACAAGAACCGCTGCGAGGTACCGCGTGATCAATCTCAGGCCCTCGGCAGAACGCGGTGTTGCCAATTTCGACTGGCTCGACAGCCGGCACACGTTTTCGTTCGGTGACTGTTACGATCCCAGGCATAAGGGGTATGGGCCATTGTGCGTGATCAACGAATATCGGGTTAGGCTCTGACAGGGCTTCGGCGCCGCGATGGAGCGCGAGCCGGAGATGATGTTGACCGCAAAGGCCGACGGCACCGAAGTACTGATGTTCGATCTACCCGGAACCGGGGTACGGGGTTCGCAACGCGAGCGCTCGTGAAAGTTGCTGACCTGTTGGCTAGCAAATTCATTCGCATCAATCTCCGAAAAGACGTGCGCCGAATGCGCCGCCGTTTTTCCTGACTTCGACGGGGGACGGGATTCGGTATCGTTTCCGGCAACCTCCGCAATAGCGCGACGCCGCTCCATTACCCCCTCATGTTGTCGGGTCCGAACATTATCCGCATAGAGATCGCGTGAAAGTTGACACGATTATATTTTCCGTGAACACGCGAGAATTCGCCGGCAAGCGCTGATTATTTCGTACGCGCCCTCATCAAAAAAGCACGCCGATCCCGATAACAGCACGCAGGTGCGATCGTCTTCGCCACGCGAAGAGCACACTTAGCTCCGTAACCTCCGAGCCCGGCGTTGTCGGGTTTATTGCTAACAGAAAAGGGAACTAGCGATGCAATCACACGACATCACAATCAAACCGATCACCGCCGATACAGTGATCTCCCGCCGTAACCTTCTGGTCGGCGTAATCGGCATCGCTGCCGCTGCAGGCCTGCCGGCAGTAACGGTGGCGGCGACCGAAGCCCGTGAGCACCCTACGTTTACTAACCGCGTACCCATTACTCATCACCGCATAGCGAAGATCGATGGTGTGAACATCTTCTACCGCCAGGCCGGACCGGTGGATGCGCCGGTCGTACTACTGCTGCACGGCTTCCCTACCTCTTCGCATATGTTCCGTAACCTGATTCCGGCACTTGCGGACCGCTATAACGTGATCGCCCCGGACTACCCGGGTTACGGACAGAGCGACATGCCGGATCGAAGCACCTTCGCGTATACGTTCGATCGTTTTGCCGAACTGGTGGACGCGCTGCTGGGTCAACTCGGTGTCGCGCGCTACGCTATGTACGTCATGGACTACGGGGCGCCGGTTGGCTGGCGACTGGCTCTGAAGCACCCCGAGCGCATTACCGGTCTCATCGTCCAGAACGGCAATGCCTATGACGAGGGATTGAAAAAATTCTGGGATCCCATCAAGGCCTATTGGGCGGACAACTCGGACGCCCGTCGGAGTGCGCTAAAAGGTCTCGTATCACCAGAGACCACAAAATTTCAGTATACGGATGGGATCGCCGACGTGACCCGAATTTCGCCCGACAACTGGGTCCATGACCAGGCGTTGCTCGATCGGCCGGGCAATGCCGACATCCAACTGGACATCTTTTACGACTACCGCACCAACCTGCCGCTCTATCCCGCAGTACAAGCCTATTTCCGGAAGCGACAGCCACCCACATTGATCGTGTGGGGCAAGAACGACTTCATCTTTCCCGCTGACGGCGCGTATCCGTACAAGCGCGATTTGTCTGACCTCGAGTTCCATCTTCTTGACACCGGCCACTTCGTCTTGGAAGACAAGGCCGATGAGGTCGTACCCATAATCCGTGACTTTCTCAGCCGAAAGGTGGCCCAGAAATGAGCGGCCCGGCCGATCCGTGCGATCAACGATCGTACTGCAGCAAAGGGAGAAATTATCGGTTCCGCGTGGTATTGCGGGGCAAATCAGTGCATTTTCGTCAGTTAAGCCGATAGCGCATCGAGCGTGATTGTGATTCTGAAGATACTTACGCAAATCGACCATGACGTATTCAAGCGACATCGCATTCACGAGCACGGTTAAGTCAGTCCAGACTCGAAAGGGCTCCCGGCGCGCTTATGCGCGCATGGAGGAGGCGGGTTCGTGGGAAACACACATCACCCCAGCGCTGAAGGAATTCATCGAGGCGCAAACGAGTGCATTCCTCGGCACCGCGAACGCCGAAGGACAACCGTACATCCAACACCGCGGCGGCCCCGCGGGTTTCCTACGAGTGCTCGACGACCAGACCATCGGCTTCGTCGACTTCGTGGGTAATCGGCAATTCGTTACGGTTGGCAATCTCGCCGAAAACCCGAAGGCACATCTCTTCCTGATCGACTATGCGCACCGGCAGCGCATTAAGATCTGGGGACAGGCGCGTGTTGTCGAGGACGATGCCGAATTGACGGCGCGGCTGATGCCGCCAGACTACAAAGCGCGGGCCGCGCAGGTGATCGTGTTCAAGGTTGTGGCTTGGGATGCCAACTGCCCCCAGCACATCCCGCAGCGACTCGAGGCGGCCGAGGTTGCGGCCACCCTCGTCGATCGAGATCGACATATCGAAGCGCTGGAATCACAGATCAGACAACTCCAGTCTTTGTCGCTTGAGAAATAATCTCAATAGGGTCATCAAAAAAGCATACTGATACCAAAAACAGCACGCAGGTGCGATCGTCTTCGCCACGTGAAGAGCACAATCAACTCTGTAACCTCCGAGCCCGGGGTCGTCGAGTTTACCCGCAACCGAAAAGGACACTAGGAATGCAGTGCGAAGACCTCGAAAGCAAAACGTCGACCGATACATCTATCCGCGCGGATTCAGGTGCGTGCCAATACCAGCAATGAGCAATTCAATGCCAACGTAGGTATATCCCTCAAGCCCTACCCACGATCTACAACGAAAGGAAGACCACATGAATATTCTACCGAAATGCTTGTCCGTCGTAGCGACCGGCGCAGCCCTCACCGCACTCGTTTTCGCCGGTACGCTGTCGATTTTCTCTTCTACAACCCTGTCCGCCAAGGAAACTGCCATGAATAAGCCCACCGTAGTACTAGTCCACGGCGCGTTCGCCGAATCTTCCAGTTGGGACGGTGTCATCACGAAGCTGCACGCCCGAGGCTACCCGGTCGTCGCGGCCGCGAATCCGTTGCGAGGCGTGAAGAGCGATGCTGACTATGTCGCGAGCATTCTCAAGGGCATCGACGGCCCCATTGTTTTGGTCGGCCACTCTTACGGCGGGGCGGTAATCACCAACGCCGTCAATGGCAACGGCAATGTGAAAGCCCTCGTCTATGTCGCGGGATTTGCGCCAGATACCGGTGAAAGCGCCGCTGATCTCTCTGGCAAGTTCCCCGGCGGCACCCTCGGGCCGACGCTCGCCCCGCCGTTTGCGCTGCCCGATGGCGGCAAGGACCTGTACATCCAGCAGGACAAGCTGCACGCGCAATTTGCCGCCGACGTCTCCGCGGCCCAGGCAACCAGGATGGCCGCGACGCAGCGTCCCGTGACCGAGGCCGCGCTTAACGAAGCCTCCGGCGCCGCCGCATGGAAGACGACGCCGTCCTGGTTTATCTATGGCGAACTCGACAAGAACATCCCGGCGGCCGTGCAGAACTTTATGGCAACACGCGCAAAGTCGAAGAAGACCGTCGCGGTGAAAGGTGCATCGCATGTAGTGATGATCTCGCACCCGGACGAGGTCGCGAACCTCATCAGCGAAGCCGCCGCCGCGAAATGATCCATTCCTGTTGGCGTAGTCGCGAGTCCAACACCTTTATTGATAAAGACATTGAAATGAGTCGATCGACATTCCGTCGTTTCGAAGCAATCGACCACCAACGTCGATGGTTCGTGGGGACGGCGGTCGCCGGCCTCGTTGCCGCTGAGCTGGCTACGGGATCGGCTTGTGCGCAGGCCGGCCAGCCGGTTCCACGCAGTCTGCCGACCTCACAGAACGCCATGGCTAAGCTTGAGCCTTTGCGCCATATCGCCGCCGGCGCTCTTAGCGTCGCGTACTACGAAGCCGGTCCGTCTGACGGGCCGCCTGTGCTGCTTCTACATGGATGGCCGTATGACATTCACAGCTATGTAGACGTCGCGCCCATGCTCGCGGTTCAAGGCTGCCGCGTGATCGTGCCGTACCTGCGAGGCCACGGAACGACTCGCTTCCTCGACAGCGCGACCCCTAGGTCGGGTCAGCAGGCGTCGCTCGGCGCCGATGTGATCGCCCTAATGGATGCGCTGAACATTCACCGCGCGGTGCTTGCCGGCTACGACTGGGGTGGACGCGCGGCCTGCGTAGCTGCCGCGCTATGGCCGGAGCGATGCACGGGGCTGGTCTCGGTCAATAGCTACCTCATTCAGGACATCGCCAAGGCGGCGTTACCGATCGCCGCCAAGATCGAAGCGGGGCTGTGGTACCAGTTCTACTTCCTGACCGAACGCGGACGTGTGGGACTGACCGCGAATAGGCACGATATCGCGAGGCTTATGTGGACGCGCAATTCCCCGAACTGGCATTTCGACGATGTGACGTTCGACCGCAGTGCGAGTGCCTTCGATAACCCCGATTACGTCGACGTCGTGATCCATTCCTACCGCCATCGCCTTGGGCGTGCGGCGGGCTACTCGCCGTACGAAAATCTCGAGAAGCGACTTGCCGCGCAACCAACCATCACTGTGCCGACGATCACCCTGGATGGGGACGCGGACGGCGTCGTGCCGGCGACGGACGGGAAATCGGCGGCAGCGAAGTTCTCCGGCGGGCGCCAGCATCGCGTCATTCCGAACGTCGGCCATAACCTGCCACAGGAAGACCCCACGGCATTCGCAGCTGCGGTATGGGAATTGGCTTCAAAACAACGTTGACGATTTCTCTGTAGCTATGACCCTGCGCATCTTCCCCGATTTGAAGGAAACGTCATGCACATCCCTCTCAAGAACCTAGCCGTCATGGCAGCCTGCACCCTGTTCGCCACCAGTGCATCTGCCCAGAGCGCCAAAGACATTCGCGGCCCATCGCCGTTGATCGCCATCGAAAACGAAGCACCGGCCAAGCTGATTGTTGATCCACCGCTTCCCGAACCGCTGGCCCTGGGCCGCGTCTTCATCCAGTACCGGACAGAGAACCTGCGCGTAGTTGCAGTATTCGGCAAAGGCGCACTCGACGTGTCGCCGCGCATCGGGCATATCCACATCACTGTCGACGACGCGCCGTGGCACTTTGTAGACGCCAGCGGCGAAACGGTGATCCTGGTCGGCCTGGCGCCTGGCCCGCACAAGGTGTTGATCGAACTGGCCGACCCCACGCACAAAGTAATCACCAGCGAAACCGTGAAGTTCACGCTGCCCGATCACAATACCCCTAACGCGCAAAACAACTGAATGTAGCGACCCGCGTTTGCAAGCTCAGATCACTACAGTTAAGGAAGCTCTGAATAAGTTTGAGTTCTAAATGAGACAAGGCGCGAACAAAAAATATCGACGCGGCATATGTATGATATGTAAGGCGATATTTTTTTGTTCGCAACGCAGTATCATGACGAAATCGGACTTATTCAGAGCTTCCCTAACAGATAACGACAGCGTTACCTGTCACTTGTAACTGTAAAGGCTGCGACCTGATTGAATCGCTGTTCGACTTCAATCACATCCGCAACTATCGTCGGCCTCACGCCAGGATCCTCAAGCGAACAACAGCTCCAAGGCTCTTGCGCCGTATCAAAATGTCGGCCGGATCTCCGTCGATTATTTGCGCACAGGTTCGCGCAGAGAGATCGGCGGATCAAAGCTGTGGGATCGAAGATCAGGCGACTTTGGTCGCTTGCGATTCCGAGCCATGCTCCGCAAAGGAATCGAAAATAGCAACTAGATACTAATATCCGCACGCAAATGCAATCGCGTCCGCAGCGTTAAGAACAAACTCACATCCATAACTTTTAAGCCCTATACCGTCTGATTTATCGCTAACATAAAAGGAGACTCGCTATGCAGTCCGAAGACACCACGAGTGATCTGACCACCACCTACCCAATGATATCCCGCCGTAATCTACTAATCGGCAGCGGCGGCCTGATTGTTGCCGCAAGCTTGCCGATCGCGACGAGAGCCGCAACAACCCAGCAAACAACTGCTTCTTCCAACCCGAGCAAAGGAAAACACAACATGAGCATGATCACCACCAAGGACGGCACGCAGATTTATTACAAGGACTGGGGCACGGGACAACCCGTGGTGTTCAGCCACGGCTGGCCACTCAACGCGGACGCCTGGGAATCCCAGATGTTTTTCCTGGCCTCGCAGGGTTATCGCTGCATTGCCCACGACCGGCGCGGTCATGGTCGCTCCAGCCAGCCATGGAACGGCAACGACATGGACACCTACGCCGATGACCTAGCGGAGCTGTTCAAGGCTCTCGACCTGAAAGGCGCGGTCATGATCGGCCACTCGACCGGCGGAGGCGAAGTGGCGCGGTTCATTGGCCGCCATGGGACCAAACGCGTGTCCAAAGTGGTGCTGATGAGCGCTATACCGCCGATCATGGTCAAGACACCGGCCAATCCCGGCGGGTTGCCCATCGAGGTCTTCGACGGCTTTCGCACGGCATATCTGGCCAACCGCGCGGAGTTCTTCCGGGACGTCGCCAGCGGCCCCTTCTTCGGCTTTAACCGGCCCGGGGCAAAGGTCTCTCAGGGGCTGATCGATTCGTGGTGCATGCAGGGCCTGATGTCCGGCCACAAAAACGCCTACGACTGCATCAAGGTATTTTCGGAAACGGACTTTACCGAGGACCTGAAAAAGTTCGATGTACCGACCTTGATCATCCACGGTGACGACGAT
>JANMJR010000132.1:0-9234 GCA_031371465.1 Pseudomonadota bacterium | reverse complement strand
GCGCATCGCCGCCTCGCGCACCGTGCGCTTGAAATAAAACACGCGGTCGGCTAGTTTCATTGGATCGCCGTGCAAAAAATTAATTTCCATCTGGCCCGCGCCGACTTCGTGAATCAGCGTATCGACATCCAGCCCTTGCGCCTCGCAATAGTCGTACACGTCTTCAAACAAGGGATCGAACTCGTTCACCGCGTCGATGCTATAGGCCTGGCGACTCGTCTCCGCGCGACCGCTGCGGCCGATTGGCGGCTTCAGCGGAATATCCGGATCGAGGTTACGCGCGGTCAAATAAAATTCCAATTCCGGCGCGACAATCGGCGCCCAGCCTTTTTCATGGTACATGCCGAGCACACGGCGCAACACCGAGCGTGGCGCGAAATCCACGATCTGCCCATCGAAAAAGAAACAATCGTGAATCACCTGGGCCGTTGGATCGACCGCCCACGGCACAATGCAAACCGTTTCCGGATCGGGCTTTAAAATCATGTCCGGATCGTAGTCGGTCATGATCGCATCGACCTCTTCTGACTCGGGATAATTACCCGTCACAGTCTGCATCATCACCGCTTGCGGCAAACGCAAACCTTTATCCTGGCCAAATTTCGCGCGTGGCAAAATCTTGCCACGCGACACACCGGTCAAATCGGAAACGAGACATTCCACTTCGGTGACACGCCGTTCGTCGAGCCAGCGCTCCATGTCGCTGGGGGAGAAATTTTCACGTTGAATCATGTTGGTTCCTTCGTTAAATCACCGCCGTATAAGCGTAACCCAGGGCGTGCGCCACTGCCTCATACGTCACCGCACCGCGATGAATATTCAACCCATTGCGCAGATGCTTATTCTCTTCGACCGCGCGCCGATAACCCTTGTTCGCCAATTCGATCACGAACGGCAAGGTCGCATTAGTCAGCGCCAAAGTCGAGGTGCGCGCGACACCACCGGGCATATTGGCGACGCAGTAGTGCACCACGCCATCGACTACAAAGGTAGGATCTTCATGGGTTGTCGGTCGGCTGGTCTCGACGCAGCCGCCTTGATCGATCGCCACGTCGACAATCACCGACCCCTGTTGCATCAGCTTTAGCATGTCGCGGGTGATCAATTTCGGCGCCGCCGCCCCGGGCACCAACACGCCACCGATGACCAGATCCGCATCGACCAGCGCCTGTTCGATCGCCGCGCGCGAGGAATAGCACGTCATCAAACGCGGGCCATACAGATTGTCGAGCTCCTTGAGCCGGCCGAGTGAGACATCGAAAACCGTCACCTGCGCGCCCATGCCCAGCGCGATACGCGCGGCGTTAATGCCGACCACGCCGCCGCCCAACACGATTACTTTCGCCGGCGGTACACCCGGCACACCCGACAACAACACGCCGAGACCACCTTGGGTTTTCTCCAGCGTATGCGCGCCCGCCTGGATGGACATGCGCCCGGCGACCTCGCTCATCGGCGCGAGCAACGGCAAGCCGCCGCGCTCGTCCGTCACCGTTTCATAGGCGATGGCCACGGCGTCGGACTCGATCAACAAACGGGTTTGTTCCGGGTCCGGCGCGAGATGCAAATAAGTGAAGAGTATTTGGCCAGGGCGCAGCTTTTTGCATTCGATTGGCTGCGGCTCTTTGACTTTCACGATCATATCCGCCGTGGCAAACACCTCGTCGGCGCCCGCCGCGATCTGCGCGCCGGCAGCCACATAACGATCGTCGCCAAAACCAATCGCCGCGCCCGCATTGCATTCGATCAAAACGGAATGGTCATGCCTGACGAGTTCTGCGACGCACTGGGGCGTGAGTCCGACGCGGTATTCATGATTCTTAATTTCTTTGGTAACACCGATCCGCATGATCGTCGCTTTCAATATTTGCCTTCAGGCATTTATGTCAGCCTAGCCGAGGAGCCAGCGGGGATGCGGTCCTCAAGCCATGCATTGCCAGGAATCAGTATCCTCGCGCTTCTGCGGCGTGTCAACTCTCACTGGATTGCGACGATACACTGCGCTATCGTCGCGATTAACCTTTGATCGGCGGGTCCTTCAGCGTCCGCTGCAACTGGTCAACGTCGTCGATCAGTTTGATGAACTTGTTGCCGAATGCAGTCATCCGGTATTCCACCCTTGGGGGCACTTCGGCGAAGCTGGCTTTTTCCAGAATACCGAATCGCACCAGCTTGCTGAGCCGTTCGTTCAGCACTTTGCCGCTGAGACCGTCAATCGCATGCTCCATTTCACCGGGGCGGCGCACGCCTTTTCGCACCAGGCTTAAAACGGTGAGTGACCATTTGCAGCCGATGATGCTTTCAATCATCTGATGAACGCTTGGATTGTCCACTGTCTGAAAATATTTATTCCGTTTGTGATCAATAAAATGCACCAAAAAGTGCCTACCCCACGAGTTTGTACCCGCTTGTTCTGACTGGTGCGCAGCCGTAGATTGACGTTTATTTTCTCACCCAAATTTTATTCGAAAAGGAGCGTAACATGCGAAAAATTCTCGTAACCCTAGCGATATCTGTCGCCGCCGTAACCGGCTTGGTTAGCGCCGCGGATGAACCACCCGTTCCGTATCCGACGGGTTACCGCGATTGGCGCCACGTCAAATCGATGGTCATCAATCCCGGCCATGGTCTGTACGATGCGTTTGGTGGCATTCATCACCTTTACGCCAATGAGGCGGCGTTGCAGGGATACAAAACCGGCAAGTGGCCCGATGGCGCGGTGATCGTGTTTGATTTGCTCGAAGCCAAGGCCGCTGACAATACGGTCACCGAAGGATCGCGCAAAGTGGTCGGGGTAATGCATCGTGATGCAAAAAAATACGCATCGACCGGCGGCTGGGGCTACGAAGGATTCAAAGCCGACAGCACGACGGATCGCGCGGTGGGCGGCAATGCGTCGAGCGCATGTCATCAGTGCCACATCGCGCAAAAGGACTCGGGTTTCGTCTTCAGCAAAACGCGGCCTTGAACGATAACGCTGAATTCCCCGCCGCACCGCCGCTGCGCGTTTCGCAATGGTTTAACAGCAGCCAGGCAATCACGCTGGACGAATTGCGCGGCAAGGTTGTGCTGATTCACACGTTCCAGATGCTCTGTCCCGCTTGCGTCATGCAGGCCACGCCGCAAGCGTTGCGCATGTGGCGACACTATCGGCAAAGTGAGCGGGGTAGCGAGGTCATGGTGCTTGGGCTTCACACCGTGTTTGAGCACCACGACGTGATGACGCCGGCCGCACTCGCGGTCTATTTGCATGAGTTTCGCGTGCCGTTTCCGGTCGGCGTGGACATGCCGGGAACCGGGGATCCGATTCCGCAAACCATGCGCGCTTACAACACCAAGGGCACTCCCAGCACACTGCTGATCGACGCTGCCGGGTGTTTGCGTAAACATCACTTTGGCGTCGAATCCGATCAACGGTTGATTGCGGACATCAATCGCCTGTTGGCGGAACGAGGGAAGCGCTGACTGTCGACGGCAGATCGCTCCACGCACCCCCCAACTCACGCACATGCGCAGGCCAATCGCTGCGCGCGCCGTGGCGGACTCGCTCGGCGATCCATTTGCTCAGGGATAGCCCGCGCGACCGTGCCGCAGCCCGTGCGCGTTCGGCTGTCTGGTCTTGCAAGTAACTGGTTACCCGCCCCATGCGATCCGCAACGATTCAACTCAGTGCATCACGTAACCGATAATACAAAGTCCCCAGCACCAACGCCGGCGTGCGCAACAATCGGCCACCCGGAAAGCGGCGATGTTGAATGCGCGTAAATACATCGAAGCGTTCCGCTTGACCGGCAATGGCTTCCGCGGCGAGCTTGCCGGCCATACCGGAAAGCGCGAGACCGTGGCCGCTGAAACCTTGCAGGTAATAAATATTGGCCGCGAGGCGATCGAAATCCGGCGCCCGGTTGAGGGAAACATCAATCATGCCGCCCCAGCCGTACTCGACTTTTGCGTCTTTGAGTTGCGGATATAGGCCGACCATTTTCCGGCGTAGCGATTCGACGCGGTCGGCGCTGTTGTGTTTCGAATACGTGGAACGCCCGCCCCACAGCATGCGGTTGTCCGGCGTGACGCGGTAATAGTCGAGCAGAAAATTGCTGTCGCACACGGCGGCGCGGTGTTGGATCAAACTTCCTGCCAGCGTCGGATCAAGTTGCTCGGTCGCGAACACGGCGCCACCGACGGGCATGATGCGCGCGTCCAGCGCGGGCGCAAGATCGCCGCTGAAGACGTTGGTCGCGAGCACCACGAAATGGCAGCGGATGTTACCTTTCGCGCAGCGAACCTGCGGCCGCGCGCCTTGCTGCAACGACGTAACGTGGCTGTTCTCGAAGATTTTGACGCCGGCCGCCGCGCAGGCTTTTGCCAGTCCCAGAGCATATTTGAGCGGATGGATGTGGCCGGAAAAGCGATCGTAAACGCCGGCGTGATAGTGCTTGCTCACCGTCCATTGCCCTATGTCCGACGACGGGACGTACTCAACAAAAGCGCCGTAGCCGTATGTCTCACGTAACGCTTCGTGCCATTCGCGCAAGTGCGCGACGTGGGATTTACGCGCCGCCAACAACAACCAGCCCGGCGTGAAATCGCAATCGATATTGAATTGCGCCATGCGCCGGTAAATGAGATTCACGCCTTCGACTGAAATATCCCACGCGCGTTTTGCGTCTTGCCCACCGAGTTGCTTTTCCATTACGCTGTTGTCGCAAGCGAATCCAACAATGACTTGCCCGCCGTTACGCCCGGAAGCAGCCCAGGCGATTTCGCGGCTTTCCAGCAGCGCGACGGAGAATCCGCGTTGCGCCAATTCCAGCGCGGCGGACAGGCCAGTGAGACCACCGCCGACGACGCAGACATCGGCTTCGATGTCGCCTTGCAGCGGCGAAAATGCGTCAACTCGCGGCGCGGTGGCGGCGTAGTAGTTGTTGCCGGTCAGTTGGTCGGTTTGCGTGAAGGGCAAGGCTATGACACCTATACCACCTACCATCCCGTCATTCCCGCGAAGGCGGGAATGACAGATCTGTTCTGGTTGTGTCGACTTCAAGTTTCTGCCTTCGCAATCTGCCCACACAAATACGTCCAAACAAAAAAAGCCGCCGCTTGACTGGTGAGTTCCGCATGATCGTAAGCCGGCGCAACTTCGACGCAATCCATCCCGACGAACGGCAAATCACGCAGCTCTTCGAGGAAGGTCGCGACTTGCGAAGTCGTCATTCCCGCCGGTTCCGGCGTGCCGGTGCCGGGTGCGAAGGCGGGATCGAGGCAATCGATGTCGAGCGTTAAATAAGTCGGCGGCGAACCGGCGGCAGTGATGCGGGCGCGGATGGCATCGAGCTGTGAGGCAAGCTGGGTGCGGCTCTCCAGGCCACGCAAGGCATGCGCCGTGAAAATTTCGCCGCCGCGAGCTTTGACATATTCGCGCGCTTCGCGCTCACCGGAGGAGCGAATGCCGATTTGAATCGTTGCTTGCGGAACGACCAAACCTTCTTGTAGCGCTTCGTAGGTCCAGGTGCCGTGGCCGGAGGGTTCGCCGAAATGATTGTGCCAAGTATCGCAGTGGGCATCGAAATGAATCAGGGCTAATGGTCGGCCAAAATGTTCTCGATAAGCGCGCAACAGCGGCAATGTAATGGAGTGATCGCCACCGAGCCAGCACATATGATGTTTGCGAATCAAGTCCCGCGCGAGCGGCTGTAGCTTTTCACGCATGGCAGTCAGGCTGGTGTTTGGCAGCGCTAGGTCGCCGACATCGGTCAATGTTGAAACGGGTGAGCAATTCCACAGTGGATGGACGCCGTCACACAGCATGTGGCTGGCGCGACGAATGGCGTGGGGGCCAAAGCGCGCGCCGGGGCGATTGGTGGTCGCGCCGTCGTAGGCGATGCCGGCAACCGCATAGGCGCGCGTCAATTCGTTTTCGGTTACGCCGAGAAAAGCAACCTTGGTCAAAAATGCAAAATCGTGGGAACTCATCGTAGATTCTCGGCCCTTTAAAGTTCATCCATGATAAACGCTAGGATAAGTAAATGTGAAGCCGTGCACCCTTGCCAGGCCCTCGTATCAGGGGCTGGCCCGAGGTGGCCTAAGGCTATAAAGCCATGCGCCTCGCGGCATGCGGCGCTCTGCGCCGCCAGACTCGCACCGCAGCGGTGGCAGTATTTGGCTTCAGCCGCAAGGCCGGTGGCGCCGCATTCGAGCAAAACGGTGTAGATCAATAGCTGATCGAACAACCGGCCAGCACGGGTATCGGATTCAAAAATGACGTAGTAAAGCTCGCGGCGTAAGCCCGACTCGGGCATGCCGAAACGCCGAGCTTCTGAAGGAAGGCTATTGGACATTTTTTTAAGTCGCTTTCTTGGATGGCTAACCATACCAGAGTCCGCGATCCAGGTGAATGGCTTAGGCGCGTTGACGATTCACTCGGGAGCGGCTATCGTCGGATTTCCTGCTTAGATGAAAACTCCAATGATCCGACATCTGTCGTGGCGCTGTGTTTTTTTGATGCTGTGGTCTGTCAGCCCCATCACACAAGCGGCGACCGTCGAGTCATTCGCACCAAACGGCGAGATCAAAGAGGTGCGCCAAGCCACTGCGCGTTTTTCTGCGGCCATCGTGGCGTTCGGCGATCCGCGCGAACGGGCGCCCTTCGCGATTACCTGCAATCCGCCCGACATGGTAAAGGGCACGGGCCGTTGGGCGGACACACGCAATTGGGTTTACGACTTTGATCAGGATCTGCCCGCGGGTGTTCGCTGCGAATTTAAGTTCAACGCCGCCGTTAAGACGCTCAATGGTGAAGCGATCACCGGCGCCGCGGAATTTTCTTTCAGCACCGGCGGCCCTGCCATCGTCCAGAGCGAGCCGTCCGACGGATCGGCCATCGCCGAAGACCAGGCGTTCTTGCTCGCGCTGGACGCGGCCGCGACGCGGGAATCCATTGAGAAAAACGTTTACTGCGACATCGACGGCGTCAACGAAAAAGTCGGCGTGAAGCTATTATCGAACGCCGAGCGCGATTTGTTGCTGCGGGAACACCGTTATTTCCTCAGCGAACAGTTTGGCCGCTTGTTTCCCGGGCAGGACTTCAATGCGCCGGCAGCGAAGGACAAACCGAGCCCGCGCCAACTTTTCTTGAAACAGATCGGCGAACCTGACACAAGTGTGATCGCGTTGCAATGCAAGCGTGGCTTGCCGAACTCGAAATCCGTGCGCTTGATCTGGGGCAAAGGCGTGACCAGCGCCAGCGGCGTGAGCACGCGCGAAAATCAAGCCCTGGCCTATGCAACCCGCGGCGCGTTCAGCGCGCGCTTGAACTGCGAACGGGTCAACGAAAAAAGCGATTGCATTCCCTTGCTGCCCATGTCGTTAAACTTCAGCGCACCGATCCCGGCTGCGGAGGCGAAGAAAATCGTACTGGTCGCCAGCGACGGCAAACGCTACACGCCCGAGCTTAAGCCGCAACAAGGCGAACCGGCGGAATGGCTAAACGCCGTCATCTTTAAGGGCCCGTTTCCAGAAAAAACTCAATTTAAGCTGGAGATTCCCGGCGGGATCAAAGACGATAGCGGCCGCGAACTGGCGAATCGCGAGCGCTTTCCGCTAACGGTGAAGACCGACGAAAATCCGCCGATCGTAAAATTTCCGGCGAGCTTCGGCGTGATCGAATCCAAGGCCGATCCGGCGATGCCGGTGACGCTGCGAAATATTGAAGACAAGATTTCGCTGAAACTCACCAGCGTCGACGCCATCCCAGGAAAAACGCTTCGCGTCGGCGGCATCGGCGCGGAAGAAAAAATAATTTCGTTACTCGCGCGGCTGCGGACGCGCGAATACGAACCGGAGAAATCTTTTTTCTCCAGTCTCGATAAAACCCAGGCCATCGCAATGCCCAAGCCCGGCGGCAACAAAGAATTCGAAGTCATCGGCATTCCCCTAAAGCAGCCGGGTCTGCACGTGGTGGAAATCGCCAGCCCGCGATTGGGCCAGGCGCTGTTGGCGAAAAAGCGTCCCTACTATGTGCGCAGCGCGGCGCTGGTCACTAACCTCGCGGTGCATTTCAAATGGGGCATCGCCTCATCGCTGGTGTGGGTGACGAGCCTGGATCGCGCCAAGCCGGTTGCCAACGCGGACATTAGCGTGCGCGACTGTAACGGCCGGCCACACTGGCAAGGCAAAACCGATCAGGACGGCATTGCCCGCATCGACCAGGTTCTGCCACGGGATGAAGCACTGGCTTCGTGCGAACAGCTCGGTCGTATTTTGCTCGTGTTCGCGCGCACGGCGGACGATCTGTCGTTCACACAAAGCGATTGGAACGAGGGCATCGCCACCTGGCGCTTTAACCTCAACACCGACTTCAGCCCGCCGCAAGATGCGCTGCACACGATCTTCGCGCGGACCTTGCTGCGCGCAGGTGAAACGGTACACATGAAGCACTTGCGTCGCGAACGTGTGCCGCAGGGCTTCGCTGTTCCACAATCGGGCGCAACGCAAGCCACACTCGATATTACTCACGTCGGCACGCAACAAAAATATGAGGCGCCGATAAAATGGGATAAACAAGGCATCGCCGAATCCACCTGGACGATTCCGAAGGACGCGAAACAGGGCGACTATCAGTTAGCAATCGACGGCCAATATGCCGGCTTCTTCAAAGTCGAAGCATTTCGTGTGCCCACCATGCGCGCCATTATCAAGGCGCTCGCCACCCCACTGGTGAACGCGAGCAAGGCCGAGATCGATTTGCAGTTGAACTATCTTGCCGGGGGCGGGGCCGCCGGCGCGAAGGTCAGAGTCAACAGCATCTTGCTGCCCAAGTCGATTTATTTTTCCGACTACGGGGACTATCAAATCGGCGCCGGCAATGTTAAGGAAGGCATCGAAAAAGACGGGAACAGCGATGTACTCGAGGATACGCCGGAGGGCGAGATTGCCGCGCCAAACAATGCGCGTCAACCGCTCGCCAGCAACAATCTGCTGTTGGACGGGCAAGGGTCGGCGCGCACGACGATAGATAAATTACCCAAGGTTGAAACCGCGAAAGACATTTTGACGGAAATGGAATATCGCGATGCTAATGGCGAAGTCTCCGCTGTATCCACCCGAATTCCTTTATGGCCCTCGAATCTGCTGATCGGCTTGAAGCCCGACGGCTGGGCGATTAGCAAAGACAAGCTAAAATTCTACGCGCTGGCACTTGATTTAGAAGGCAAGCCCATCAAGGGCGCGGCGATA
>JANMJR010000128.1:0-5357 GCA_031371465.1 Pseudomonadota bacterium | reverse complement strand
CCACCCTTATCGAGATCTTCGAAATGAATACGGCCACGCATTACTACCCGGCCGCGCCCGGTACGGTAGCCGTCGTGGACGCCCTCGATACCATATATGATGCCGGCCGTCGGGAAATCCGGGGCGGGGATAACCTTGATTAGGTCATCAATGGTCAACTCGGGATTTTTCAGCAGCCCGACACAGGCGTCAACCACCTCAGTCAGATTGTGGGGCGGCATGTTGGTCGCCATCCCGACGGCGATGCCGCTCGAGCCGTTCAGCAACAAATTCGGGATCCGCGACGGCAAAACCGATGGTTCTTGCTCTTTTCCGTCGTAGTTCGGCACGAAATCGACGGTTTCCTTGTCGATATCCGCCATTAACTCGCCCGCGATCTTAGCCAAGCGGCACTCGGTGTAACGCATTGCCGCCGGATTGTCACCGTCGACGGAGCCGAAATTGCCCTGGCCGTCGATTAGGGGATAGCGCAGAGAAAAATCCTGCGCCATGCGCACCAGCGCGTCATAAATCGCATTATCACCGTGCGGATGGAACTTACCCATGACATCGCCGACGATCCGAGCGCATTTCACAAAAGGTCGATTCCACACATTGTTCGCCTCGTACATGGCGAACATCACGCGGCGATGAACCGGCTTAAGACCGTCGCGTACATCGGGCAATGCCCGCCCAACGATCACGCTCATGGCATAATCCAAATAGGAGCGACGCATCTCCTCTTCGAGGCTGATGGGTATGGTTTCTTTGGCGAATGGTTCCATGGAGCGACGCGGATTTCGTTGAAATTGTGGGGTAGGACACGGTGTTGCGAAATTGCAACAATGTTACCACTAACACCCCACCCGCACCAGCCTAGGCGAGGTTTTTCTTTCCTTGCGAAATCCCAATAGGGTAGGATTAACACAGAGTTACTGAAATAATCTAGCCGACTTTCGGAAACGTTTTGTGAATCGTCCGAATCCGGGAACGAAGTGCTGTATCGAGCGATACCTTTCGGTGTATCATCGCACCAGTGTTTCAGTCGGCTTATTCATGGGCGTACGCAACGTGCGCGCTAGACTATCTTGAGGTTTTGTAAAGATGCTTTTAATTTTCGGGAGTGATAGATGAAAAGACTACGGTTAGGGGCCATTAGTGCCGCAATCGCGGCGGGGCTTGCCGTCAGTTACGGCGTTCTCGCGCATGATTTCAGCGCCTTGAAGGATGGTAGTGGCGGCGCGATTCGTTCTGGATTCGGTGATTGCATTGAGTCCGCTGGGTCGGGCGGCGGTTGCGCCAATGTGGCAGCTAGCGCTGCGCCGGCCGCGATGGCCGACAAAAAAGAAATGATGGCGGAAAGCAAGGCAGTAGCATCTGGTAGCGCTACGGCCGCAACAGCCGCTACTGCGGTTGCGTCGACCGCAAAAGCCAGCGGTGGTGGCTCAGTCGCAAATGTAAAAGATGGCAGTGGAAATTCAGTCACCGCCGGCGCCGGGGGCTGTGTTGAATCCCCGGGTGGTAGTACCTCAGGCTGCGATGGCGCGGCAAAAACCATGGCCGAGAAACCCGCTGCGGCAATGGCCGAGAAACCTGCTGCGGCAATGGCCGAGGCAAAAGCAACCCCTGCCGCAGCCGTCGCCTCCGCCGACAGCTCTACCGCTGTTGGCGGCCATCAGGTCGGCGAAGCGACCCATGGCCACCTAGCCGATGGTCAAAAAATGCCGGTTCATACCGGTTTTGGCGGTTGTGTCAACTTAGGTTATTCGGTCAACAGCCCGGATCATCCGGCTGATTGTGCGTACCAAGCGGGTAAAGCGGTTGCATCGGCGCCTGCTCCGAAACCGGCTCCTGCTCCTGCCGCTCCTGCTCCTGCCGCTCCTGCCACTCCTGCTCCTGCCGCTCCTGCCGCTGCTGCTCCTGCTCCTGCCCCTGCTGCCCCTTCGGCTGCCGCGCCTGCTCAAGCGGCCGCAGCGGTGCCCAGCGCGCCGGCAACAGGCGTTCCAGGAACGGTGAAAAATACCGGGCCGGTTGGCAGTGTCGACTCGGCTGCTGCAGTAATGGCTGCGCCCCCGGTTTCGGTTCCAGGCACGGTTCGGAACACGAGCCCGATTGGCGTTGATTCCACCGCTGGCGAAATGGCCTCAGCCGACACGGTTGATTCGTCTGACAGCTTCCCATCCAGTCCTCGTCGCCGTGCGCCACGTGGCGCTCTGAACGACGACAGCCAAGCGATGGATAGCGGTGCGACCGGCGAAGCGTTGAAGGATTCTCCGCCCCCACCGCCCGTTCCGGCGCCACCGACGCAAATCGTACGTGGGCAAGACCAATCGATGGATATTCCCGCCCCCACCCGTCCGCAGAGTAGCAGTAGCTCGGCAGGGCCTAGCGCCCCGCCTACGGATGTTCCGGGTACGGTGCGTAACACCACACCGACGGGCGATAGCGCAGCGCCGGCTGGCAATGTGCAAATGCCCGCGGCGAAAGCCGCGCCGATCCCGGCGCCGGAGTACGAGAAGATCAGCTTGTCGGCAGACGTGTTGTTCAAGTTTGACCGCTATCGCGAGAAAGACATGCTGCCAAGCGGTCGCGCGAAACTCGACGACGTCGCGGACAAAATTAAGAACTACATTGTTGACACGATCGATCACATTGACCTTACCGGTCACACTGATCGCCTCGGTTCCGATGCTTATAACCAGCGTTTGTCAGAGCGTCGCGCCACGACCGTTAAGGGCTACTTGGTCAAAAAGGGTGTCGATGGCGGCAAGATTTCTAATAAAGGTCGCGGCGAGCGTGAGCCCGTTGTTCAGTGCAAAGGCAACAAAGCCACCAAGAAGTTGATCCGCTGCTTGCAACCGAATCGCCGTGTGGATGTTGAAATTCACGGTGTGAAGCAAAAGTAAGCGAAACTCGCTACAATAAAGCCCCGCCTAGTGCGGGGCTTTTTTTTGACCCTAAATCCTATGACGATTGCGGTAGACACGTTGATTGATGCGCGCAGTATCGTGCCCGTCGTTCCCACACACGCGACACTGCACGACTACAGCATTGCAGTAACCGCCGGACGCATCGTTGCGTTGCTGCCCACTTCGGAAGCCGATGCGCGCTACACGCCACGCGACCGTATCAGGCTTGCGCATCACGCCGTTATTCCCGGATTGGTGAACACCCACACCCATGCGGCCATGGCGCTGATGCGCGGTCTTGCTGATGACTTACCGCTAATGTCATGGCTGAACGATCATATTTGGCCGACCGAAGCGGCTCATGTATCGCCGACCTTCGTTTACGATGGCACGCTATTGGCCTGCGCTGAAATGCTGCGCGGCGGCATCACCTGTTTCAACGACATGTATTTTTTCCCAGAGGCGGCTGCTCGGGCGTCGCTGCATGCACGAATGCGTGCGGTGCTGGGCATGATCGTCATCGAGTTTCCTTCGGCCTATGCCGGCGACGCCGACGCCTACCTGCACCGTGGCCTGGAAACGCGCGATGCCTTTCGCGACGAATCGTTGCTCACGTTTTGTCTGGCGCCTCACGCCCCGTACACCGTGTCGGACAAAAGTTTCGCCAAGGTGCTCACCTATTCCGAACAACTCAATGTGCCGATCCACATTCACGTTCACGAGACCGAGGACGAGATCAATCAAAGCCAAACCGAGCACGGCCTACGCCCGCTCGAACGGCTGAGCCGTTTGGGTCTACTCGGCCCGAACTTAATTGCGGTACACGGAGTACATCTGTCATCCTCGGAAATTGCACTGTTGGCGCAACAGGGTTGTCACCTCGCCCATTGCCCGACATCTAATCTCAAACTCACCTCGGGCATGGCGCCAAGCGCCGCGCTGCTTCAGGCTGGCGTCAACGTTGCGCTGGGCACTGATGGCGCCGCGAGCAACAATCGGCTTGATCTCTTCGCGGAAATGCGGCTCGCGGCGCTACTCGCCAAAGCTAACGCCGGCCGCGCCGACATCATGCCTGCCCATCTAGTGTTGGCGATGGCGACGTTGCACGGCGCCCGAGCGCTCGGCCTGGACGACGAGATCGGCTCCCTCGAAGTGGGCAAGGCGGCCGATATTGTCGCCGTGGATTTATCCAGTGTGGAAACCTCCCCTTGCTACGACGTCGCGTCCCATTTAGTCTATGTTGCGGGACGCGAGAATGTGAGCCATGTTTGGATCGCGGGAAAGATGTTGCTCAAGAATCGTGTCGCGATGCATCTCGACCTGGATGAGATACGCGCGAAAGCCCACACTTGGCGCGACAAGATCGCCATGAGGAACAGCCCATGAATGTCGATCCGCTCGAACTAAAAAAATTTGAAGACCTCGCCCACCGTTGGTGGGACAAAAACAGCGAGTTCAAACCGCTGCATGAAATCAATCCGCTGCGCCTTGACCACATCGATGCCAAGGTCGGGCTGCAAGGCAAGTCTGTCCTCGATGTGGGGTGCGGCGGCGGCATTCTCGCGGAGAGCATGGCAGCGCGCGGCGCAGCAGTGACCGGCATCGATCTGGGTGACAAACCGCTGAAAGTCGCGCAGCTGCATTTACTGGAAAGCGGTCAAAAGGTGGATTACCACTTAATTTCCGCGGAGGATTTGGCGCTCCAACGTCCCCAGAGTTTCGATCTGGTGACCTGCATGGAAATGCTCGAACATGTCCCCGATCCGGCCGCGACGGTGCGCGCCTGCGCGACCTTGGTCAAGCCGGGCGGCTGGGTATTTTTTTCGACGATTAACCGCAATGCGAAGGCGTACCTGTTCGCGATCATCGGTGCGGAATATGTCCTCAACCTGTTGCCGCGCGGCACCCACGACTACGCAAAATTTCTGCAACCGTCAGAACTGGCGAATCTGTCGCGCCAAGCGCAACTGCGGGTTGACCATCTCATCGGCATGAGTTACAACCCCTTCAGCAAAATCTATGCATTGGGCGCCGATACCCGCGTCAACTACATCATGGGTTGTCGCGCGTGAGCGTCAAAGCCGTTCTGTTCGATCTCGACGGCACCCTGGTCGACACCGCGCCGGATCTGGGCGGCGCACTCAATCTGCTGCTGCGCCGCTACGACAAAGCGGAATTGCCGTTGAGCCGTTCCCGTCCGTGGGTGTCCATGGGCGCACGCGGCATGTTGGAAATCGGCTTTGGGCTGAAACCAATTCACGCCGAATACGAGGCGATGAAGACCGAATATCTCGAGTTGTACGAAACGAATCTGTATCGCGCTACGCGTCTGTTCGACGGCATGGAAAATCTGCTGACCGCGTTGGAGCAGCGTGGGATTCCCTGGGGCATTGTCACGAATAAACACAGCCGTTTCACCCTGCCCTTGCTGGCGGCATTGAATTTGGATCGCCGCGCCGAGTGCATTAT
>JANMJR010000089.1:0-3134 GCA_031371465.1 Pseudomonadota bacterium | reverse complement strand
CGATGCCGAGAATAATGCCCGCCGCCAGGGTGCCACGCATGCTGCCCAAGCCCGCCATTACCGCGACACAAAACGTGCGGCCGATATACAAGCGCCCGAGCCCAGGCTCAACCGGATTGACGATGATCAGCAGCGCACCCGCCAGCGCGCACGTCGCCGTTGCGATGCCGAACGCCCAGTGCTTGATGCGAACCGGATCGGCGCCCATCAGCGCCAGCGCCGTTTCGTCTTGCGCCACCGCTTTGATCGCGCGACCGGTGAAGGTGCGTGACAAATATGCCGATAGCGATAAGGTCAACACCAGCGCGACGGCGACCGCCACTAGCATGCGCAGCGGCAAACGCATTTCTCCCAGCGCGAAACTCTTGCCGATGTAGGGCGCTTCAACCATGCGTTGATCGACGCCGAACGTCAGAATCAATAACACTTCCACAATGAACGCCAGGCCGAAAAAAAACGCTAGGCCACGTAACCCGGCATCGCTGCCGCGCCGTTCAAAGGTTGTATGGTAGAAGCGATAGATCGCCAGCCCGCCACAGAAAAAAACCGGCGTCAGCAATAGCCCGGCGAGAATCGGATCGATGCCATACTGACCGAGAAAATACGCGCCATAGGCGCCCAGCACCAGAAACGCCGGATGGGCTATTTGCGGCACGTCGAGCAAGCCGAACGCGACCGACAAACCAACGCTGACCGCCGCGTAAAAACAGCCGAGCATTAAGCCGGCGATCAAGGCTTCGGCAATGAGGTCGAATTGCACGAGAAGCGCTACGCGTCGGCGTTCAATTGCGCCCTTGACTGAACGGCAGCAGCTCGCCGGTCTTGAATCCGTCCGGTGCGACAATTACTTGCTTACCGGGGCCGCGAAATTGTTCCAGATTTTTGTCGGCGATGCCGCGAAACTGTACATACACGATGCGCGGTGTCGCCCATTCGCCGGTGGGCCCAAAACGAATATTGCCGACCACGGTTTTAACTTCATTTTCGCGCAGATACTTGGCGAGAATTTTGTGGTCGAGGCTCTTGGTGGCCGTCACGGCTTCGGCCAGAAGTTGCCCGATGGCGTAATTAAACGGCGGTAAGTAAAAGCCGAGCGGATCCACATTGGCCTGCTTTGCCTTGGCCTGATAGCGCGAGATGAAATCGCGCACGCCGGGAAATTCCATTGATTTTTCCGGCGCCCAAACGTGGTAGTTAACGATGCCATTGAGTGCGGAGCCGAGCGACTCCATGATCGACGCGTTCTGCAATCCGACCATGCCCCCGCCGAACATTTTAACGCTGGGTCCAACGCCGATTTCGCTGACCGAGCGGATGATCGCGCTCGAATCCGATGGATAGGACGCGACAAACACCACATCGGGTTTGGTGGCGCGAAGCGCGCGAATCAGCGAAGAAAAATCGACAGTGTTGGGCGGATAATTTTGATCGTAAACCGAGGTCAGGCCATTGGCTTTCACACCCGCACGAATACCATTGGCGAAAGTTTGCGCGAACTCCGCATCCGCCGCGAGCACGGCAATGGTCTTCGCGCCGAACTTCTTGCTCAAGGCGAAAAGCGGCGTGGTGGCGTCTTTGACCGATGCCCACGGCATGATATTGAAATATTTGTCGTGGCGGAGTTGCGCATTGGCGTCGAGCGCGAAGTTGCCGATCAGCAGCAAATCCCGTTGTTTGACCAGCGGCATGATCGGGGCGGTAACGTTGGTGCTGTAGGGAGCCACCAGCAAATCAACCTTATCCACCTCAAGTAACTTGGTGTAGATGCCCGGCGCCAGGGATGGATTACTTTGATCGTCGTAAACGACTAATTCAACCGATCGCCCGAGCAGACCGCCGCGCGCATTGACGTCATCACGCCAGATTTGCAATGCAAGCAGTCCGGATTTTCCCGCCCCGCTCAGCGCACCGGTTTGCGCCATCGATAGCCCGATCCGAATCGGCTCGCTACTTTGCGCCATAGCCGGCAACGCCATCGCGCTCAGGGCCAGTACCGAAAATAATCTGCACACGTTCCGCAGAAATTGCGCATGCGAAAACCTATTCAATTTGCTTCCCCCAATATCGTTGTAACCGCGATTCACACGCCGCGATCGAACCGGCTAGGTTGGACTATAGCAATTTTGCCCGCTGGGGATCAATCGAGATACGTCGTTAACACATTATGTATACTGCATCGCGGCGAGGTATGCCCGGAGAGGCGATATCCGAGCGCTTCTTCACGCATCGACAAACAACCTCGTTCTTAACTGATAGCTGCGGTAATTTAACCGCGATGCATCGAAACTGAATCGCAGCGATTGACGACCCTATCGCCGATCGGTATCGTGGCGTCGTCATTCTATCGTTTAACCGCGGCATCAACTGCGACGCAACCTATGACCAAAGCCAACGTCAAAATTGTCAGTAGCGCCAAGGGTAATCAACAAGCCAATTTTTCCAAAGGGCAGAAGGTCTTTAACAATCTCGTTAAGCAGATTGAAAAAATGCGCACGCGCCTGGCGGCGTGGGACAAGGTCGTACCGACTTACCAGCAAAAATATGTTAACGAGTGGGCGCCATTAATTGAGTCGTCCATGGATTTGCGCAGCAAGTTGGTGTATTGCCTTGACCGAGCCTACGATCAACGAGGGCTTACAAAAACCGATCGCCGGGCGATCGCCAACCTGATCACGGAACTGGCGGGCGAACTGGTGGCCGCGCGCAACGATCCTCAGATGAAAACCATTTATAACAAACACAGCCGATCGGACTACGACAGCGAAGAAGCGGCGGATCTTAAAGGGATGCAGTTCGTTTTAGAAGACGTTTTGGGTGTGGAATTGGGTGATGATCTGGACTTGAATTCGCCGGATGATCTATTCGCACGCGCGCAGGAAAAAATCCACGCCAAGCGGAGTGAATTCGATGCTGAACGGCAGGCGCGCGAGAAACGACAAACCAAACGCGCCAAGTCCGCCAAACAACTCGCGTTCGAAGCCCGGCAACAAGCCGAAGCGCATCAACTCAGCGGATCCATCCGCGAGGTCTATCGCAAACTAGCCAGCGCCCTGCATCCGGATCGGGAGGCTGACCCGCGGGAGCGCGACCGCAAGACCGCCTTGATGCAGCGCGTGAACCAGGCCTATGACAAA
>JANMJR010000068.1:0-3784 GCA_031371465.1 Pseudomonadota bacterium | reverse complement strand
TCGATCTCGCGCCAATTCGGCTGATTCTGCTTGTCGCCTTTTGGCGCTCGCCTGTTTTTCTCTCTGTTCGGCAATCCAGTCCCTAGGCCGCAAGTACACGGTTCTGAGGCCGGTCGGGTTAACCGTAATGAAGTCCACTTCGATCCACTGATCTCCGCCAAGGGTGGGGCATGGCTTCAAATGCTTTGTGGCGTTGACATTGAGTTTAAAGTCGCCTTCAGGAACGCAACGTGTGGCCATTCCTACCGAGGTCTTTCCCTCAGGAGGACCAACGATGTCCACGCCAACGTCGGTCGCGAACGAAAGGGGTTCCTGATCCTGACTTATAAAGTTTCCACATTTGCCTACCCGCACCTTCTCCCAGCCAGAAACCGAAGAACTTCCGCCAACACCAGTGTGAACTGCGATGCGGACAGACTCCTTCGATTGATTACAGATTCTGATCTCCGCTGCAGTGGCGCTGCCCGCGACTAAGGATACCAAAGTCATCAAGCTGCTAACAAGAGACGCGAATTCACAAGCTTTATATCAAACATTAGTTCTCCTCTGCTTTACTAAAGCTATTTACGCCGACTTGTAGTATACCGTTTGCTCCGTCACAGCAGGTGACAGCTAGAGGCTGTGGATTGGCGGAGCGTACGGCAACTTGCTGAAAGGATGCTAAGTATGCGCATTGCTGCTGGTGGAGGGTCGTGCGCCAGAATTTGGTATTTGAGGCCTAACGTATAGGATTTTATCCGGCATGCGAATGCATGGTGGATAAAATCAGTTGAACTGAACCGCTGTATTCAGGTCGCGGTGGTATGGAGATTGTAAGGGCGCCGGCGAGCCGAGCCACGCCGCCAGGACGGGCAATCGACGTATGGCAAAGGCGCAAGGGCGTCATCATGGGCGCGTGGGCGTTCCTCAATAGATGCGACGACTATGACAGATGCGCATTTTAGGGTCAACGGTACGACTGAGGACGAGCCAGTCCCCTGCCGGGCGGGAAGCCGGCGCTTGGGGGCGTTGCGAGTCGGTCGAATCGGGGCGCTCATGGTGGTTGGGGTGGCGCACGCGCCTTGGGCACGCTGATCGGGCCTACCACTCGCATGCGCCCGGTCTTGCAGTATGGACACCGATGGATATCCAGGGGCGTAGGGCGGAAAAGCGCAGGGCCTTCCGCCGTATACAGCGGTTCAATCGCGCTCCCCGGCGATCAATCAATTTCACAAGCCCCTTAGATGCCCAATCAATCGGATAAATACCCGCCCCTTGCGTTCGATTAGGTTTACGGTGAAGAAATACGTTCCGCCCGGAACGCGACGGCATGGGCAAAGACTGGGATTGGCAAGGATTGCCAATCTTGGGCGATTAATGGTATCGTTGAGTTTACAATTTTGTGGAGCGCGTTATGACGATCAACATCAATCTCACCCCGCAGCTCGAGGCGATGGTGCGCGACAAGGTGGCCGGTGGCCTGTATGGCTCTGCCAGCGAAGTAGTGCGCGAAGCCTTGCGCCTGATGCAAGAACAGGATCAACTACGCGCAATTAAGCTGGAGCAGTTGCGCGCCGATATCCGCGCCGGCATCGAGAGCGGATCAGCCGGTGAACTCGATGTCGCCGCCATCAAGCGTCGTGGCCGCGAACGCCTCGCGAAAATGACAAAGCCGTAAGCGTCCCTTTGTCACGCGTTAGCAAAACCCGCCTCGCCGAATTAGATTTAGACGATATCTGGTTTCATATCGCTCTGGACAATCCCGACGCAGCGGATCGTGTGCTCGATGAAATAGACGATGCGTGCGCGCTGCTCGCGCGACACAAGCAAATGGGTCGTGCCCGGCCCGAGCTTGCGCCAGACCTGCGTTCCTTTCCCGTCAAACGCTACATCCTGTTCTACCGCCCCGACGCGGGCGGTATCGAACTCGTCCGTGTTTTGGACGGTTCGCGCAATATCGAAGGGTTGTTTGATCCAGATACACGCGAAGATCGATGACGGGCAAAAACGTAAACATCGTTGTGAATACTAACGAGACTCTGATCTTGTTAAGTTTTCGTTGACTGCTTAACTGAATTATTTGGTTCATGCCGTGTTGTTCATAGAACTGATTCTCGAATTGTCTTGGCGACAGGTAGTCGATTGATGAATGCCGCCGTTCGCAGTTATAGAATGCTTCGATGTACGTGACGATGGCACGCGTGGCCTCTTCGCGGGTGGCATAATGGCGGCCGTGTACCTCTCCACTTTCAGCGAGTGCCAGAAACTTTCCATCGGCGCATTATCAAAGCAGTTGCCTTTGCTGCTCATCGATTGCACCATGCCGTAACCCTTGACCCATCTTCGACACTTAGCGCGATTTTTTTGAGGTGAGTCCGCGCCGGCATTGGCTTTGCGGGGAGTAAAGGCAAAAACGTAGTGTCACGTTTACACGATGCTTCGTGACTTTCTCCATTGGATTAGTCGAGAATTCAGTTGTATAGGGTAATGACACAACAAGCCGATGTTCATTCGCACGCAGACTAATGCGAACCGCACGTACCTGCTGCTGGTGGAGAACCAGCGCGTTAATGGCCGTATTCAACAACGCGTACTAGCGCGCCTGGGACGGCTCGATGAGCTACGCGCTTCGGGCGAGTTGGATCGCTTGCTCGCTTCGTTGGGCCGCTTCTCCGAGAAGCTTGCGGTGTTGGGGGCCCACGCCGAAGGCGAGTGTCTCACGGTGGGTGAGCGCATCATCGGACCGGCGCTGATCTTCGAGCGGCTGTGGCAAGAACTGGGCATCGATCGGGTGCTGGCCGAGTTGGCCGGGCAACGGCGTTTTGGCTTCTCGTTGGAGCGCGCGGTGTTCGTGAGCGTCCTGCATCGACTGGTTGCCCCCGGTTCGGATCGTTCGGCGCAGAAGTGGAAGAGCGCCTACGCCATCGCTGAAGCAGAAGGCTTGCAATTGCATCAGTTCTATCGCGCCATGGGCTGGTTGGGAGAAGCGATCATTGAGGCCGGCGCGCCGGGTGCTGCCTCGGAGGAAGCGCGGGCGCCGCGCACGCGCAAGGACTGGATCGAAGAGCGGCTATTCGATCGGCGCCGCGATCTGTTCAGTGCCTTGGATGTGGTGTTCTTCGATACCACCTCGATTTACTTCGAGGGCGAAGGCGGCGAGAGTCTGGGTCAGTACGGGCACTCCAAGGATCACCGCCCGGATCTGAAGCAGAGGGTGGTCGGCGTGGTGGTGGATAACCAGGGCCGACCGATCATGAGCCAAATGTGGCCGGGCAACATGGCGGATGTAAAGAGCTTGGTGCCGGTGGTCGATCGGCTGCGCACCTACTTCAAGGTGAACGAGATTTGTGTCGTTGCCGACCGCGGCATGATCAGCGCGGCGACGATCAAGCAGATCAAAGCGCGCGGCTGGCAATACATCTTGGGCGTGCGCATGCGCCGCCTCAAGGAGGCCAACGAAGCGCTGCTCGCCCGAGCCGGACGCTATGAGGAGGTTTATCCGATGGCCCTAGGCCAGCCACAGAGCGAGGATAGCAAAGCGCCCTCAGCGCTGAAGGTCAAAGAAGTCTGGGTCGAGGATCGCCGTTACGTCGTGTGTCTGAACGACGATCAGGCCAGCAAGGATCGTCACGATCGTGAAGCGATCGTCGCCGCGCTCAAGCAGGGCGACAAGCAGCTGATCGGCAACCGCGGCTATCGCAAGTTTGTGAAGGCGAGCGGCGAGCGTTTCGCGCTCGACGAGGATAAGATCAAGGCGGAGGCGCGCTTCGACGGCAAGTGGGTGTTGACCACCAACACGCCGCTA
>JANMJR010000065.1:0-2187 GCA_031371465.1 Pseudomonadota bacterium | reverse complement strand
CCCTGTGGTTCAAATATTTGACGCTCGGTCATTTCGTGTTTCCCATAATTTCATCGAACGGGGTTGCCACATCTTCCGTTTTCGCCTGGCTCAACGCCCATGCGACAACATTATCTTCCATCACAACCGCTTGGACTTCCTGCATCATTTCCGGCTGCTGGTAATACCAATCGACCATCGCGTCCGGCTGCTCATAGCTCTTCGAATGCTCTTGGATGACCGCGCGAATCTGCTCCTGCTTGGCCTCTAATTTGTTCTGCTTCACCACCTCGCCAATAATAAGCCCAAGTGTTGCGCGGCGTTTAGCGGCGGCGTTAAACAATTCGATCGGTAGCGCCGTGTCTTTGGTCATCATGCCGCGGGACTGGAAATCCTGCATGGCGTTTTGTTGCAATCGCCGCGCTTCCATTTCGACTAAGCTATGGGGCACTTCCAATTTAGCGCTGTCCAGCAGAACCTGCATCACCGATTCTTTTAGTTTGCCCTGCATGCGACGCTTCAGTTCACGGTCAAGATTGGCCGTCACGTCGGCACGCAAATCGTCTAAATTGCCGCTCTTAACACCAAGGGCCTTAGCAAAATTGTCATCGAGCGCCGGCAAATGCGGTTCGCTCACCTTGTTTACCTTGATGGCAAAATTCACGGTTTTGCCCGCTACTTGCGTGCCGTGATAATCAGCCGGGAAGGTGATGTCAAAGCGCTTGCTGTCGCCGGCATTTTGGCCAACGATATTCGCTTCGAAATCCGCCATCAAACGGCCTTCGCCCACTACAACTAGCGCACCCTTGGCATGACCGCCCTCGAATGGCTTATCGTCCAACGTCCCATCGTAGTCGATGTCGACTTGATCGCCGTTCTGGGCGGCGCGCGACACGGGGTCAAAGTGCACCCGCTGTTTGCGCAGCACTTCGATGGTCTTATCGACTTGCGCTGCATCGATGGTCGCGATGGCGCGCGTGATGGTCTTATCGGTCAGCGTGCCTAAAATGATTTCTGGATAGACCTCGTACACCGCTGTGAACTCGAAATTATCTTCGGTCAGGCCGTCTTCCTTCGGCTCGAAGCGCGGATAACCGGCGATGTGAATATTCTGCTCCTTAACCTTTTCAGAAAAAGAACGCTGCAACGAATCGGACATCACCTCTTGCCGCACCTGGCTAGCATATTGCTGGGCGACGATTTTCATCGGCACTTTGCCGGGGCGAAAGCCGTGAAACTTCGCCGTACGCGCAATCTCCTTCAGCTTGGTATCGACCTGCGATTCGATCGCGGCGGTCGGAAAAGAAAAATCGAGCTTACGTTCTAAGGGACGTTCCTGCTGCACTTCTGCTTGCATTTATTTTCCTAAAAATCTTTCTGGTGCGAAAGGAGGGACTCGAACCCACACACCTTACGGCGCTGGAACCTAAATCCAGTGCGTCTACCAATTCCGCCACTTTCGCGTCACAAACCCCGACGGCATTTGAGGAAAATGCGATCCCTCAATCGATATGCCATCACTTCTAAGGTCGCAGTTTAATATATTGGCCACCATCTGTCATTGTCCAAGGCTGGCCTAGGCCGTCGAAGCATGATCTAATCGATTGAACCTATTAGTAAATCAACCCGCTTAGGCATTACAACCCGTACCCCTTCGAATCACGACAAATTCATGAATCTGGTTAATCAACTCAATTCTTATCATCCCGCTGCCGCGCTTTTGCGCGATCGCGTGGTGCTCGTTACGGGCGCCGGGCAAGGCTTGGGCCGCGCCGTCGCGCTGGTGGCGGCGGCCCATGGCGCGACGCTCATTCTGCATGGCCGTCGCACTGCAAAGCTGGAGAATACCTACGACGCCATCATCGCCGCAGGCGGGCCGACACCGGCCATCGCCGCGCTCGATTTCGCCAGCGCCAGTGCGCACGATTTCGAGCAACTGGCGCAAACGATTCAGCATGAGTTCGGCCGCGTTGATGGCGTCGTCCACTGCGCCGCACTGTTAAAACAATTACAGCCGCTGGCCAACGAAAAATTAGACGACTGGCTGGCGCTGCTTCGCGTCAATCTCGCCGCACCGTTTGCCTTAACGCGCGCCTGCTTGCCCATGCTCAAGTGCAGCAGCGACGCGTCGGTGATTTTCGTCTCCGAAAGCCACGGCCTGCGTCCCGCCGCCTATTGGGGTGGATTCGCGGTGAGCAAGTTTGCATT
>JANMJR010000060.1:0-11826 GCA_031371465.1 Pseudomonadota bacterium | reverse complement strand
CAAAATTGTGACCTTCCTGCGAGTTTCTCGCCAGCTATTTCAACCGAAAACCGTTATACCATCTGCCTTGTGGGGTTTTTGCAGGGACGACTACTTAACACTTTCAAACGGAATACACTTTCGACAAATCCCTCACTGTGTCGTTCCGATCGCTCACATTATTTCGGTCGGGTAAGTCCGACAGGCTCCTAGGTCTTGGGTGATTTCGATGGTTCCCATGATCCGCTCATCCGAGGAACGGATCACTGCGCTAATGCACAGCGAAACTGTGACTTATTCACACTGGGAATGAGAATCTGCTCTGCGGCGAGTTGCGCCAATTTCGGGGGTGGCGGCACCCAAGGCCTTGCATCCGTGCGGCTCTTCAATGCAATGCCTTGCGAAGCCGCATGGATAGTAGACCTATGGGCGGCGCCTCGGTGGGAAGCCGCAGTCGACGCTTCAAATGCGCCGAAGCGAGGTAGCCCGAAGCGGCTGGGCGCACTTGCCCCTGGCGCTGACCGTGGTTCCCGGCTGGCGCCTTGGAAGACTGTGACATGTCGCACGCTACCCGACGGCACGGAGCGCAATCCATGGATGCAGGGTCAAAGTCGCCGGTAGCGTCTTTCCCTTGACATTCCGAACGCCCGGTACTTACAATCCAATCACGATGTCATGAGTCCGCAACTCAGCATCAACCGGGATGCTGTTAGCAGATCTCGACGGGTGTTGGCGAGGTACTCGGAGGAAAATGGTCATACGCCCCGTTGCCGCATGACCGCGAGGAAGCGATGAGGCGTTCGAATGCTTGGTAACGATAGGCCGAACCGCCGCCGAAGCATATGGATCGCCATCGGGGCGACCATTGTTGTTGTCGGGCTGATCGGACAGCTTTGCTTCTTCGCTGTGGACGCCGCGGAATATGCATTGGTCACAGAGTTCGGCAAGCCGGTACAGATCGTCAAGACGCCCGGGCTCGGCTTCAAATATCCCTACCAAAGTGTGCGCACCTTCGACAAACGTCTGAATGTCTATGTTTCGTCGTCGAACGAATTCCTGACACTTGAGAAGACGCCGGTCGTGGCCTCGAGCAATATTCTGTGGCGCGTCGCCGACCCGAAGCGATTCTTTGAGACCGTCTTTGACAGAATGGGGGCTGAATCAAGGCTAGGCGATATCCTGTTTGCGGAGTTGGGCGCCGCCATCGGCCGAAGCGCGCTCACCGCATTTGTCTCGGTCGAGCCCGGGACTTATCGCGCCGAGGCAATTCTTGCAGAGGTGGCGAACAAATGTCATGAGATCGCGCTCAAGGACTACGGCATCGACGTGGCCGACGTGCAACTGCAAAGCTTCGACTTTCCGAAACAGAACCGAGCCCGCGTCTATGCTCGAATGACCTCCGAACGCGGACGCATGAGCATGAAATACCGCTCCGAAGGCGATGAAGAGGGTGCTAAGGTGCGGGCCGCCGCAGAAGGCGAGAAGACGAACATCCTGACCGAAGCGCTTAAGCTCGCGCAGCAACATCGCGGTGAGGGCGAAGGCGAAGCGGCGCGCATCTACGCCGAGGCGCTCGCCCAAGGACCCGAATTTTATCGTTTCCTGCGCACCATGGAGGCGTCCCGCAACCTCGTGCCAAAGGGGACGACCTTGGTGTTAGCTGCCGATTCCGAACTGTTTGGCGTGCTCTACGACAGCAATCACTACAACCGCGGCGACTCAGTCAGAACCGCCATTGAAAAGCCAAGAAAGGAGCGCTCTATGAGATAGGCCAGACAGTTTCAATTGTGACAATCATCGGTTTAATTGAGGACAACCACTTAGCAAAGAGGATGGTCATGAGAAAAGATTCCAGCAAACCCGCAAGAGTCCCGTCAGGGTTAGCGTCCGTCGCACTCGCGCTCACGCTCACCGGGCCAACCTTGGCCGCGGAACACAAGTACGATCCGGGTGACAACGTCAAGTTCACCTATTGTTTCTCCCATCCACCGGTGCTGCGCATCAAGCCCGGAGATACTGTCATCACCAGCACCAAGGATGCGTCGAACGATGCGTTTTCCGTGTCCGACAAGACCCTCTTCCCCAAGCTCGACCTTTCCAGGGTCAATCCCCAGACCGGCCCGTTCTACATCGAAGGGGCCGAGCCTGGAGATACTCTGGTGGTCAAGATCGATAAGATCGATCTGAACCGGGACTGGGGATGGGGCGGGTCGATTCCCTACTTTGGCGCTCTGGCCCCTGAGTACAAGACTTCGATGATTACGCAGCCGGTCCCGGACAAGCTCTTCATCTGGCGCTTGGACAAGAGTCGCAATGTCGGCACTATTGACCTGTCCAACAGCAAAATCGGCAAAGTCGAAGTTCCACTGCGGCCCTTCTTCGGCACCATCGGCGTTGCGCCGGCCGGTAAGGAATGCATCAGCTCGTTGGTCCCAGGGTCGAACGGCGCCAATATGGACTTCAACGAGGTGATCGAAGGTGTAACCATGCACTTCCCGGTGTTTGAGCCGGGGGCGCTGTTCATGCTGGGTGACGGGCATGCCGCCCAAGGCGATGGAGAAATCGACGGCGCCGCCATTGAAACCTCGTTCAATGTTCGCTTCACCGTAAACCTGCTCAAGGGCAAGAAAATCAACTGGCCGCGTTTGATCAATGACAAGGTGATCATGACCATCGGCAGCACCAGGCCACTGATAGACGCGCTGCGCATCGCTTGCACCGACATGGTTAACTGGCTCGTAGCGGACTACGGATTCGACAAATTCGAGGCGCTGCAATTGTTGGGCCAGACCGCTCAGCTCGAGATCGCCAATGTCGTCGATCCACAGTATTCGGTGGCGTGTATCCTCGACAAGAAGTATCTGCCGAAGTGATCGAGTGTTCGTGCATGCCCTACGTTTAAGGGCGCCTCTAATAATTGTCATTCTGAGGCCCCCTTCGCTATGCTCAAGGGTAAACTCCGGCCGAAGAATCTGTTTTAGTTCATTCGGAAAGCAGATTCTTCCCCCGGATCAGGTCCGGGGCTAAAGGCGCTCAGAATGACAAATTTTTGATTTTTAGAGGCCCCCTTAAGAGGGTTGGCAGCAGTGAAGTTTGATCTCCCTCTCCCACCATGGGAGAGGGACTCTTCTACGAGGCCAGCGAGATGATTGAATTCCTAATCGAGGGGGGGTGGGCCACCTGGAACATCTTCAAGCAGGCCTCCATCTTCCTGCTGTTCGGCTTTCTTTTGGCCGGGGTGCTCGCCGTGCTGGTCCCGCAGAAGGTGCTGGCGAAGCTTTTGGGGACCGGCAAGATAAAATCAGTACTCTGGGCGGCCGGCATCGGCGCGCCCTTGCCTTTGTGTTCGTGCGGTGTCGTTCCTGCCGCAATTGGGTTGCGTCGGCAGGGCGCCACCCCGGGAGCGACCGTCGCATTCCTCATCGCTACCCCGGAGACGGGGGTCGATTCGATCAGTCTCTCCTACGCCCTAATGGATCCCATAGTCACGGTGTTCCGTCCGATTGCTGCGGTGTTAACGGCGATCACCGCCGGGCTGGGGATCAATCTATTTGGCGTGAAAGCGCGCCCACAGACAGAAGCGCCGGTTTCTGCGGGCGAGATCGAATCGCACAATCCTCACGATGTGGAGCATGCTCATGCCCATACACCAGGCCACGCTCACTCTCACGATGAGCCGCACGGCCCGGAGGGAAAAGAGGGCGTAGTTTCCGCGGCTGCGGTGAGCGCTCCCGCGCGCACGGCGAGGCGCATTTACCACTATGCATTTCGTCAGTTGCTGGACGATACGAGCTATTGGGTAGTGCTGGGGATTGTTCTTTCCGGCATCGTCGCGGCGGCTTTCCCGCCCAGTTTTTTTGAGCAGTACTTGAACGACGAGTTTACTTCCATGCTGGTGATGCTGCTGATCGGCATCCCGATCTATGTCTGCGCTTCGGAAGCCACACCGCTAGCCGCCGCGTTGGTCATGAAGGGCTTAAATCCCGGCGCAGCGCTGGTCTTTCTTCTGGCGGGACCCGCCACCAACATTGGCAGCATGGTGGTGTTGCTGAAGTTCCTCGGCGCCAGGGTGATGGCCATCTACCTGGGCTCGATAGTTGTTATCACCTTAGCAGCGGGCTACGCCCTCAACTGGGTTTATCGGGCATGGGAGTTGGACCCGCGCGCGACGTTCGGAAAGGCGACAGAGATCGTTCCGGAGCCGGTCAAGATCGCGACCGCTGTGTTGCTGATCGTCTTGCTGGTGTTGAGCATGCGGCGCACGCCCGTGCCGGGAGAATGGATCTGGCTTAGGGATAAGTTTGCCAAGCTGAGCGGCGTGTGGCTTAGCGCCGCCCGAATCCGGTTCGCTGTATTTGCCGGCGTCCTTGCGCTATACATCGGCAGCGGCTTGTTTGTCGTTCAGCCGGGCGAGGTCGGCGTGAAGTCGCGCTTCGGCGTGCTGGTCAACTCCGAGCTTCCCCCAGGGCCGTACTATCGGCTGCCGTGGCCGTTCGGGACGCATCGAATCATACCCAAGCAGATGGTGCAGCGCATCGAGCTTGGATTCCGCAGCAGCACCGCGCAGGAAACTCTGCCCGCGCGCTCGCTCGGACGTGGGCGTATTACCGCTGCCGGCTGGAATAACCCCACGCCGGATACCATCAACGTGCCGGGGACCTATTTCCAAAAACAGACGTCGCAGGATGACTCCTTCCTTTTGACCGGGGACGGGAATCTGATCAATCTGCGCTCGGCCGTTCAGTATCGGGTGAAGGACGCTATTGCTTTCGCGTTCAACGTCACCGAGCCCGCGGCGCTGGTGCGTGCAGCGACACTGGCTTCGCTGCGCCGCGTGGTGGCGACCAGCAGTATCGACGCGATCTACACCGCGTCGCGAAGCGCTATCGAGCGTCAAATCGCCGGGGCTGTTCAAGAGAAGTTGAATAAGGCTCGGGCGGGGGTCGAGATCCTGTCCTTCCATCTGATTTATGTGCATGCGCCGGATGAGGTTCACGACGCCTTTCGCGATGTGGCAAGCGCGCGCGAAGATAAACTGCGCACCATCAACCGCGCCAATATCTTCGCGGTCGAGGGCGTAAACCAAGCCAAAGGGGAGGCGGCGGCGATGATCGAACAGGCGCTCGCTTTCAGGGAGCAGCAGATCCGCCGTGCACAGGGCGAGGCGGCAGGATTCACGGTAAGGCTCGACGAGTACAAGCGCGCACCGGAACTCGCAAAGTTTCGCTTGCAGCTCGAGGCGATCGAAGAGGCGCTGCCGGGCGTACAAAAGTTCGTGCGGCCCGGCGCGGGTGAACTGAAGGAGTTCGACCTGTGGCTGCTGCAACCCGCCGGCGCCGGCCAGAAGAAATAAATGGCGATCACCGCAGACCCGACCCTACTGCCTGCGCCCGAGCAATTCAGGCGAAGATTTCGTGTCGTGTTGCTGCTGCTGGGGCTCGCATTCGTCACCGCAATGTTTATCGCGAGTTTCTCCAGTGTAGACGTTACCGAATATGGCCTGATCACTCGGTTCGGCGCGATCGTGCGGGTTGTCGCGGAGCCCGGTCTTCATCTCAAGGCTCCGTTCGACCGAGTTGTGAGGTTGGACAAGCGCCTCGCATTCTCCCAACCCGCGCAGGCGGAATATCTGACTGTTGACAAGAGAAACGTCGTCGTCGAGAGCCTGGCTACCTGGCGCATCGCCGATCCGAAACGCTTTCGCGAAACACTTGCGACGCGGGCCGGCGCCGATGTGCGCCTTGCCGATGCCATTGTCGGCGAGATCGGCGCGGTGGTGGGCCGATATCAGGCCTCCTCGTTAATCTCTGCCAGCCGCGCGACGAATCGCTATCAGCAGATCGTTGCGGAGGTCCGTGAGGACGTCGCGCGCTTCGTGCGGCCGACCTATGGCATCGAGATCGTCGACATAGATATTCTGCGCTTGTCACTACCGGAGCAGAATAGGGATCATGTTTTTGAACGCATGAAGGCCGAACGCGGCAAGATTGCAAAAGAGTATCGCTCGGTGGGGGAATTGGAAGCCAGAAAAATCATCGCGCAGGCCGACCGAGAAAGGAGCCATATCGACACCGAAGCTTATGCGCAGGCGCAGCGCTTGAAAGCCGAAGGCGATGCCGAGGCGGCGCGCATCTACCAGACGGCCTTCAGCCAAAACCCGAGGTTCTACAAGTTTCTGCGCACGTTGCGCTCGTATGAGAAGTTCCTGGATGAGAACACCACCCTGTTCCTTCCGGCCGAAGCCGAGGTGTTCGAGATGCTGCGTCCGCAACTGCAATCGACGCGAGACACGGCGCGTGCGCCCGCGCCTCAATCCCGCGCAGCCGTCTCTAAGCGCCGCAATCCCAAAGCGCCGGGAATTGAAGCTAACCTAAACCGGCGAAATCCAGAGACCGCTTCGTCTGAGGTGTTCTTTCAAAAGCCTGAAGCAAAGCTGCCATGACCTTCGCTACAGCAAACGACCGGCGCCCAACGCCCGCTTCGGTTCAAAGGCGACGCTATTGGATTGGCCTTTTCGCCCTTGCGTCGCTGGTCGCGTATTTCGGCACCGGCTTCTACGTAGTCGATGCGGATAAGCACGCGGTCGTGCGTCGATTCGGCGCGGTCGAGGCGCGAATGGGGCCGGGAATGCACTATCGCGTTCCCTGGCCCGTGGATCAAGTCGACGTGCTCAAGACCACCAGCGTGATGAAGATCGGGGTCGGATTCAAACTTGCCGAGAGCGAGTCCGACACTGCAACGGGCGTCGAGTTGCTGACCGGCGATACCAACATTCTCGGCATAGCGCTGGTGGTTCAGTACGTCATCGGAAACCCGTCCGATTATCTGTTTCAAATCGAGAACCCGCAGGCATTGGTAGGAAAGATCGCGCAAAGCGTTCTCACGGAAACGGTGGTCGGAATGCCGGTCGACGAAGTGCTTACCACAGGCCGGCTCGCCATACAGGCAAAGGTCAAACTCGAAACCCAAGCGATCCTCGATCGCTACCGCAGCGGCATTCAGATCTCCTCGGCCAACATCATGAGCATTACCTTCGACAAGTCAGTCGCGCAGGCTTTTCAGGAAGTCGCCGATGCCATGGCCGACCGCGAGAAGGTGCAAAACGAGGCCCGAGCCTACGCCAACGATCAGATCCCCAAAGCCAGAGGCGAAGCAGCCCGCGTCCTAAGCGAGGCGCAAAGCTATAAGCAGCAACGTATCGCCGAGGCGGTCGGCAACGCCAATCGTTTTCTGGCGGTGCTCAAGGAATACGAGAAGGCCCCCGACGTGACCCGCTCCAGGATCTATCTCGAAGCCATGGAGAAAATCTTGCCGAAGGTGAAGATGTACGTCATCGATTCGCAAGGCGGGCGTGTCCCGGTGAATTTGCGAGTGACCAATCCTTGAGGTATCGCGGCGCACGTTGCATTCGGCGAAACCAGCCGCATAATAGACCGTCAGCTGCCATTCCCATCCCCAGGTTTGCTAAGATCGGCGCTTGTCGCTGCGTGGGCGCTGCGCCATCATATACCCCAGCGACTATACACGGACGGGGAACCTCATGACTGACGAACTTGCCACCGAGCCGGTGCAAACCACCGCGCCAGCAGCTGCATCGACGCCGGCCGCACACACCACGGCGCCCACGCCCGCGACCGCGCCGATCGACAAGATCATCATCGCGATCCATGGCATCGGCAGCCAGCGGCGCAGCGACACGATCCGCTCGGTGGCGCGGCGCTTCGGCGACCGCAGCGAGCCACCGCTGCCGGTGATGCCGCTCGGCTTCTTCCACATCGGCAAGGCCGGCGAGGTGCATGTGAGCCGGCTCGATGCGCCGGAGGGCAGCCCGCTGCAGCGGATCGGCTTTGCCGAGGTGTTCTGGGCCGACATTCCGCGCAAGGTAGTAAAGGACGACGACACGCTGGAGGAAACCAAGGCCTGGGGCGCGTCGGTGGTCAGCCGCGCACAGGCGACGTATGTGCGCAAGGTCACCAACCAGCCGGAACTCCAGGCCGAGGATTTCAAGCTCGGCGCCGGCGTCATCGACGAGATCGTCGAGGCGGTGGCGGTGCTGGAGAACCTGTTGGCTGTGGTCGAGAAGATGGGGGTCTTCAAGTTCGATCTTGCGCCGCTGCTGCGCGACTACATCGGCGATGTGCAGATTGTCACCGAGTTCAGCTTCTACCGGCAGAAGATCGTCGCCCGTTTTCACAGCACGATGGCGCAGATCGTCAAACGGTTCTTCGCGCAATACCCGAACGGAGCACCCGAAATCTACATCGTGGCGCACAGCGAAGGCGCCGTGGTCAGCTTTCTCGGCCTGTTAGAGGCGCTGTCGGGGCGCAGCGCCTGCGACCCCGACACGCCGGCCGTGGCGATCCCCACCGACTGGATCCGCTTCGTGCGCGGCTTCATGACGATCGGCTCGCCGATCGACAAGCACCTCGTGCTGTGGCCGAAGATCTGGGATGGCCTGCCGCTGCGCTGCCGGCGCGATGGCGCCGAGGTGGTGTTCGAACAGCCCGAGGGCAAGGAGCGCCTGCGGCTGGCTCGCCCGATCCAGTGGCGCAACTACTACGACTTCGGCGATCCGATCGGCTTCAAGCTCGAAAGCGCGGTCGAGTTTCTCGCCGACCAGAAGTGCAAGGCGTTCGACTTCGAGACCGACAAGCACGACTTCGGCTTCAGCCGCTACTGGCTGCCCGGCAAGGCGCACAACGACTACTGGGGCGATCCGCAGGTGTTCGGCCATTTCATCGACGACGTGGTGATGCGGCCGGCCAAGCCCCCGGTGCCGCCTGCGCCACCGCCGGTCGCGCCCGAGAGCAGCAGGCTGGTCGGCATCGTCAGCACGGCGATCCCGTATGTGATGGCGCTGGTGCTGCACCTCGGTGCGGTGTTCGTGCTATTTAAGGCAGTCACGGCCTTCCTGACGCCGGACAGTGCCTCGGGCATCGCGGCGCTCAGCGAAACCAGCCTGAAGGTCGCACTGCTGGGGCTGTTGATGATGGGCGTCACCGTCGCGGCCCGATTGCCGCGGCTGGTCAAGACGATCGGCTGGCGCTGGCACGGCGTGGCGCTGCTCGCCTTCCTCGCCGCGGCCGTGCCGAACTGGCTCTGGCTACCGGAGGAATTGGCCGCATTCCTCGGTCAGCCCTTCCTGGCGCTCGCCGCCGCCGTCCCGGTGCCGCAGCACAGGGCTGGCGTCGCGGCCCTGCTGCTGGCTGCCGCGCTGGTGGCCGCGAGCGGCTGGATCGTGCCTCGGCGCCCGCGCGTGGCGCGCCGCACCTTGATGGGTTGCGGGACGCTAGTGGTGCTGGTGATGGTGGTCGGCCGGCTGATCGAAGCCGATTCGCAGGCCCCGGCGTGGCCGGTGGTGCTGGCCGGCCTCGCCTTTCTCTACTTGTGGTGGCTGGGCATTCTGCTGTTCGACCTGGCCTTCGTGTGGCACCGCTACATCCGCAATTCGGTGGCCGTGCGAACGCTCTGCGAATGGAACCGCGGCCAGGATGCCTGGCCCGACGTGACGATGCGCCGCAAGCCGCCTCACCGCCGCTGACAGGTTCAGGTCGGCCCTCGGTCGCATCGCCAGGGTTTTCCGCAGCCGGTGCAGGCATGCGGGACAAATGCGCGCCGCGCGCTCAACTTTTGCGCTGTCCGGCCAATAAACCTCGACCGAAAGCTAAAGAGCTAAAGGGGCACAGCTCGCATTTTTCTCGATCACAACCCCAACTACCCTTGCCCTGGTAGCGGTGCATCGTTCGTGGGCTCCTCCAACCTTGGCCTGCCACGCGGCTTCGCCTCACGCCGTTGCCCTGTCATACGCTCTATCCGGGCATAGAAGCGTTCATTGCCCAGGGGCTGGCTGTGGTTGATCGCCATGCGGATGTCGCCGATGGCTTCCGCGTCCAGTGGGTGACGCAATAGCGACCGATAGCTCGTAGGTTGGGTCGAGGAACGAAACCCAACATCACTTCTCCATGGCAAACCTGTTGGGTTTCGTTCCTCAACCCAACCTACGTTTTGTTTACCTGTGCCAAAAGCCGTATGGCCCTGAAAATTTGTCCTACGGATTGATGTAATTAGTTTTATGGAACCTATGCCAGGAGGCAGTCAGGGCGCGGCTGTCAGAGAATGGCAGGCTGCGAGGCAAGCAGGGTCCGGGTTCTGGCGTTGATAGTTTTTGCCCCAGTATTGAAAACGAGGCATTCGGTGGGGTGAGGGTGGCTCGGCGTTGACAACCATGACAAGACGCAATGGGGGAGTTAGTAGATTATGCAAAACCTTTGCGTTTTTTCCACTCAGCCTCGAGTTCAAAAATCGTCTTCCAATCGCCAGGCTGCACTTCCGGCATGAATGGATCTTTAGGAATCGTAATCCCCCAGCCAATGGCGTAGCCAACCACAGTTTGATCTTCAGCGCGCATGGTCATGGTGCCGTCGGCGCCGAACGGCGAGTTGATCTTCATGCCTCGAAGCGCGTCCGACAATTTCTTGGTGTCGGTGCTATTGGTTTTCTTCATGGCTTCCGTGAGGAACTGCATGCCGCTTGCCACTTCCCAGGACCAGTTAGTGGGATATTCCTTATACTTCGCGATATAGGCGTTGCCCCAATCCATATTAGGTTTGGTCTTTGGGAAGGTGCGCAGATAGCGGTTACCGGAATGAATGCCGGGCGGTAGGTTTTTCACCGCCGTCAGCGTTGTGTGATCGGCCATATTCACGGCGAAAAGTTGCATTTGGCTGAACAGCGCATAAATACTCCCTTGGTCGATAAACGATGTCAGATCGCCGAGCCCCAGACAAGAGTACATTGCTTGAGGCTTGGCCTGCAGGATCTTGGTGATGACTTCGGTGTAGTCGGCTTGGAACACCTTCGGCCAAGCCTCCGCAACGATTTCCACCTCCGGATTGAACTGCTTGAGGAATTCGACGAAATCGCCGGTGGCGTCACGGCCATAGGCGTAATCAGGCGAGCAGGTCACCCAGCGTTTCAAGCCCTCCGCCTTCGCAACCGCGGCCGCGTACGCGCCGCCGACGATGGCATCATGCACGCCTTGGCGTGCTGTGCGGAACGCGTTGGGAATGCGCAGCTTCGGATCGGCGGATAGCGATGACGTCTCGGAAAGATTGTGGATACACAAGACGCCCAAGTCGCGGGCGACCTCGTGCACAGCGAACGCGCCGGTGGACGCCTCGCAATCGAACAGGATCTCGCAACCATCGCTAGTGATCAGTTCGCGGGCAATGCGGGCGGATTCCTGCGGCTGGCCCTTGGAATCGCGGATCACCATTTCGATCTTGCGGCCATCCAAGCCACCGGCGGCGTTGAATTTTTCAACTTCCATCATCACCGCATTACGCGACGAGGTGCCAAGCTGCGCATAGCGGCCGGAGAGGATAGTCCCCATGCCGACTTTGATCGGCTTATCTTGGGCGCGGCTGATCACCGGGAAGCCGAATGCGATTGAACCGCCGATGGCGGCGGCCGATTGCAATACTCGCCGACGATTCTTGTTGATATTTGAAAGTTGTTTCGCCATAATTTTTCTCCTCTCGATAAAGTATCGGCGAGTGCCATTCACGCCTGCGGCACTCGGCGGCCCTGCCCTTTGGGTGGACCAACGACGTTCGAAGACGCGTGACGATTATACGAGGCATTGATCCTGCTATATGACTTTCGTTACCGAATACGGCGATTGCCGATCCTGATGCCTTGTTCCCCGGTAAGCTGCTGAAACAGTAGATTTGTCAGTCCGAAGTTCACGTACTTTTCGGCGACACCCTAGGACACAAGTACATCAAGCAAAGCCTTCGCTTGCCTTAAATCGTGTGTGTCGAATCCTTCGGTGAACCAGTTGTAAAC
>JANMJR010000043.1:0-2899 GCA_031371465.1 Pseudomonadota bacterium | reverse complement strand
AACATTTAACCAGAAAGTCGGCGGCGGCATTTGGACCCTGCATGGACGATACAATTTCGACGCCGGTACGACTGGCTACGCCGAAGTGAGCGACCTCAACGGCCTAGCAATTGCCGACGCTGTGCGCTTTGTACCGGCCGCGCCGTAACGCGCAAAAACACAACGGGAAATTTATCTCGGGCTGGGGTGGTTGTGAAGGGACGGCCAAAGTGCAAGCGCGGCATGCTTGAAAACCCGCGCACAGCTTTCGTCTTCAGCCATGCGCGGCATGAAGCAAGAAGGACGCACTTCAACGCGGCAATGAATAACGCACTTTGAAAATTCAATCGACCGATCGATGTACCTCAACTTTGCGCGAGCTTCTCTTGCCGGCCTTTTGCGCGCATCATTAAACCGCGTTCGGGTTGCTTTACCAAATTGTGGATCACCATCAAAGCAACAATTTCATAGTAGTGAATTTCCCAATAGCCGATATTCACAAACAACCCGCCGACCGCAAACCCGATCAAACTGACCTGGATCATTCTGGCTAAATCGCCTGCCCATTTTTGCTCGGGATTGGACTGGGTCAACTTAATTATTCGAGTGCCGTTGGCCCATCCGACCATTCCGAGGGCAAGAAACGCCAGCAATCCGACGTAACCATGTTCACCCAATATTTGGAAATAAATACTGTGCGCCGAGTGGATGTCCAGCGGATCCGGGGCATATCGGGCAAATGTCTTGGCCGTATAGAGTTCAAATCCTCCGCCTACCAATGGTCGATCATTCGCGACATTAAATGCCATTTGCCACGCATTAATCCTGCCCATCGCCGAACCATCTTGCTGGTACGACTCGATGGACTTCATCCGTTCTGTCCATTTATCCGGCATAAATCCGATTGCAACCGGTATCAAAGCCACGATAACCAATCCAAGTAAGAATTTTTTTTGGCTTTTGAGCCATAAGAACAACACCATCGCCAACACGGCCAGGAACGCCCCGCGGGAATGGCTCCCTAGTATCGCCATCAGGCTCAATCCCATGGCGCCAAGCAAACCCAATTTTATCCATTTATTAGTTACAATCGAACGAAGGAAATACATCAACGGAATCATCATCACCAATGCTACCGAGATTGAATTGTTGTCGGTGATGGAACTATTTCCAGGCGGGCCCCACACTCGATAGGAACCGCCGCTGGCGATGGTGAAAATGCCGCCCTTTACCCCGTAAAAACCAACTGAAAAAACAATGACCCAAATCAACCATTCGACGTGCTTTCGCGATTTAAGAATTGCGGCGCTAATTAAGATGAAAAAGAAAATCTTCATCACCTCGGTCCAGCGAGTGTAGCCTTCGACCTGATGTTCGAGGGCGACGGCATAGGTCAGACACATCCACAGTGGAAAAAAAATGAGTAGCAAGGTGGTTGCATTGATCGGTAGCCCGATTTCCTCTTTTGTGGTCACCATGCCTATGAGGGTCACCACGACAATGATCGCCGCGAAAGGGATGCTTTGGGCGATCCCATAACCGAAATGTTGAAAGTTCATGACGCTGACCCAGACATACATCATGACGCCGATCCACGGGCGCTTCAAAACCAATGGAAGTATTCCCAATATCAACACTGCTATCGCTATATCTCTCAATTGAATTCCCTAATGACTACTGTTGAAGCCGACGAGACGCACCAGCGGCGCGGGCCATTACTTGAGTGACCGGAAAAACTGAACCGATGCCGCCGTCGAGCGATCGGCTCCACGCCAATCGCGGCAGCAACCTCTAAACCAATCGAAACGCAACGCCGAAGGCATCGGCACATTGAGCTGATGCGAGATCAAAAATCGTCGCACTCTTCGCGCCACTTTTGCACTATTTTTCAACACGATGAATTGTAGGTCTGCCCTACTGAGTAGTCAATGAACGGAATAGTTTGGCAGCGATACACTGCGCGTAAGTAACTGATCATAATAAATATTTTTACGACAAGCCCGAAAACCCGCTCGCACTTCTACTTGCGGCGCGACGAGAAAGGCACAATCGCGAACTGCGGCTCAAATCGGTAATCGCTGGGAACAGTCCGAGAGAGAAACCGTTGCCACGCTTGCGCGGCTCCGGGGATGCCGGCATCGACCGCGGCCGCCAATGCCGGCTGCAAGATGGCCGGAAACCCTTCGGGACTTTGCGGATAACCGACCATTTCCCCCGGCAGGGCGCGCGCGGCGCCGGGATTCTTTTCGCTACGTGTGGCGCTACGCCAATCCGCCATGTCTTGGTTGTCGCAGGCGAGATCACCTAGGCGGATCCCTTTGCTATTCACTCGATCGGCAATCGTGGCCTGATATACCTCGCGCAAACTCTCAAACAGTCGCTCGCTGTGTTTGCTGGGGCGCACGTTCAAAATGTATTCCGACGCGAAAACCCAGCAAAAATCGGGATCGATCATGCGGCCCACCGGAAATTTCGCCTTCCAGTGCAACAGCGGCTGGGCCAGTGGGTAACCGAGCGCCCACGTGTAGCCGACCGCCCAGGTGAAAAAGTCATCTTGCCAAGGTAACACGCCCAAGCCATCGGCTGCGACGATTGCACTCCCCGCTGTCAATACGCCAAGCTTATTGGCGTCGGGATGATTAGAAAATTTGTCGTTGTACCATTCTAAATTCCACGTCAGGCGGTCGACGAAGTAACGTTTCAGCGGATGCGAATCCGGGGCGATGTAGGCCGCTTGCGCAAGGGTGCGCAACCCCCACGCTTGGGCGCGAACCTGCCCTGGTTTGAGCAGGCCCTTTTCAAACTGGCGATAGGCAGGCGCGAGCTCTAGCAAGTTCCAGTTCGCCCAAAAGAGTAACTCTTCGAGATAGTAATAGTCGCCACTGATCAAATAAGGCAAATAGGCAAAGGAAGGTTGGTG
>JANMJR010000483.1:0-26157 GCA_031371465.1 Pseudomonadota bacterium | reverse complement strand
CCGGCAAAACTCGGCGTGAGCGCGCGATCTTTGACCGAAGAGGAACGCATCAGACTTGGCGTCGCCGGTGGTGTCGTGGTCGAGCAAGTGACCGGTGCGGCGGCACGCGCAGGCATCCAAATTGGTGACGTGATTCTGGGATTGAACAACAAGCCTGTCACCGATTCGGATCAGTTGCGCAAGCTGGTCGACGAAGCGAAAGGAAAGGTTGCCGTTTTGGTTCAACGCCAGAACGCGCGAATCTTCGTTCCCGTGCAGCTTGGGTAATTTGTTCGATCGATCGAAACAAGGGCCGCAATCGCGGCCCTTGTTATTTTTGTTGCATCGCCAGAGGGCGCATGGGTACTGGGCTGCGGCGATGCATGGCCTGACAGCCGCCTTATTTATGCCTCTTCAGCAGGCCCTTAGTGCGGCGCCTCGGAAAACTCAACACAATCCACTTGAAATAAGCTACGGTCTTCCAGCCGCACGGCGCTTAAACAGCGCCCCCACAAACAGCCGGTGTCCAGGGCGAGGAGTTTGCTTTTTATCCGCAGCCCCTGGGCCGACCAATGGCCGCAGACGATGGTTTCCTTGTCGCTGAGACGCCCCGGCACGTCGTACCATGGGACAAAGCCTGACGGGACATCGGTAAGTTCACCCTTGTGCGAGAATTCCATGGCGCCGTCTGCGGCGCAAATTCGCAGTCGGGTGAAGGCATTGGTGATCAGCCGTAGCCGATCCCAGCCACGCAAATCATCGTGCCAGCGATCGGGCTGGTTGCCGTACATATGGGCAAGAAAGTCCAGGTGATTCGACCCGCGCAGCGCAGTTTCGACTTCGCTAGCAAGGGCTTGCGCTTGATCGATGGTCCAACTCGGCAACAACCCAGCGTGAACCATGGTGTAGCCCAGGTCACGATGTAGCAGCGGGCGATGACGCAGCCAGGCGAGCAGTTCATCACGGTCTGGCGCTTGCAGAATATCCTTCAAGGTATCGCCGCGATGGGCCTTCACAAAACCCGCTGCGACAGTGAGCAAATGCAAGTCGTGGTTGCCCAGTACGACGACGGCTTGGTCACCCAACGATTTGACGTAGCGCAGAACGCCCAGGGAATTGGGGCCGCGATTCACCAAATCGCCAACAAACCAGAGCCGATCGGATACGGGATCAAACTGTAATTTTTCCAGCAGGCGTTGTAGCGGCGCGTGACAACCCTGTACATCGCCAATCGCGTACGTCGCCACTAGAAAGACCGCCTAGCAACAAAAAGGGGGGCGACTAAATCGCCCCCTGACCCATGGCGACATGGGCTTTACTTGGCCTGACTCAACAGATAATCGACGGCGGCCTTGACGGCATCGTCGGCGATTCCGGGATTCCCGCCCTTCGCCGGCATCACGCCTTTGCCGTTAAGCGCGCTGGCGTACAAGGTGTCCTTGCCCTGGGCGATCCGCGGCGCCCAAACCGCCTTGTCGCCGGTCTTTGGTGCGCCCGCGACACCGGTTGAATGACAGGCCACACACACTAAGTCATAAGTCGTTTTGCCCTGGAGCGCGCCCGTCGCTGTGGGTGCGACGCTCGCTACAGGCGCGGCCGCTACAGTCGCGACGGGAGCGGGTGCAGCAGCATTCACGTGAACTTCGCCGACGGGTTTGAGCCGTTCGGCGACGGCGCTAGGCGACATCGCTGGGTCATTTTCCCGTACGCGCCCGGAATAGGCGCCCACCGCATATTGCGCCAGCATGAAAATAATTAGTACCAGGCCGATGGAGGCGGCGAAAACCGCGACGGCGGTTTTGATCGTGCGCGCAATTTGCTGGTCATCGGAATTTGACGACATGGTTCTTCCCAGGATGAACGATTGAAAATCAGAATTATACCGGCTCTTTTTGACGCGTTACACTCGGTGCGTAGACGCCGCTGCGCGATTTCGCTATTCTATACGATTCGCGCCCATAGCTCAGTTGGATAGAGTATTGGTTTCCGAAGCCAAGGGTCACAGGTTCGAATCCTGTTGGGCGCGCCACAAGTGACTTGCACTGCTCCTTATATTTTATAATAATATCAATGCATTACCTAGTCGGTATAGAGTCGTGTGGTGGTTCTGGCAAACAGTAGCGCCTCACCTATACTTCGACTTGTTGAGTCAGACAACCCGACGAGGTCAGAAAAAGCCACTCAAATAACGGCGGGCCACTCGGGCATCCCAAGATCAAGGCAAGCATGCTTCGAATTTTCAATCATTACATTCCACTCCCAATCGTTGTTTTGATATTGGTCGAAGCGCTGATTCTGGCGTTGTCGATTTATTTTGGTTCCTCATTGCGTTTTGGCCAAGTGTCGTTGCCATTGGTCGCAGAGGATATGGGTTTTGGCGGTATTGCAACGGTGTTCGCTGCATTGATGATCGTGACCATGACGACGTTCGGTCTCTACCAGCGCGAAGCGATGGATTCGTTCGCCGGCATCATGCTGCGCCTGGGGGCCAGTTTCGTGATGGGTTTTGCCATCATGAGCTTGATGTTCTATCTGATCCCCACCCTATTTCTGGGCCGCGGCGCGTTTGCGTTGTCCTGCGTTATTGCCTTTTTCGCGCTGGTTTTAGTGCGCGCCGCTTTCCACAAATGGGCGGACTGGGGTCTGCTCAAATCGCGCATTCTAGTTTTAGGCACTGGAACGCGCGCCGATCACGTTGAGGCGCTGGTGAACAATCAGGCCACGACCAGCAACATGGAAATCATCGGCTATTTACCGGTGAAAGGCAGTCAGGATCATGTCACCGCGTCGCGTATTTTGCCCGACGAAGATTTGTCGCTGTACTCGGTGGTGACGAAATACGCGATAAACGAAATCGTGCTCGCCGTCCGCGAACGGCGCGGCGGCATATTGCCGATGCAGGAGCTGCTGGAATGCCGTTTGCGCGGTGTGCGTATTACCGAACTCTCCACTTTTTTCGAGCGCGAGCGGGGGCAGGTTCGCCTTGATTCCCTCAACGCGAGTTGGTTGATATTGGGCGAAGGATTCAACAACAATTCTTTGCGTGATGGAATCAAGCGTAGCTTCGATCTTCTGGCGAGCGCTATCCTACTCTTGGCGACATCCCCGGTGATCGCCATTACCGCGCTGCTGATCAAACTCGACTCTTCGGGCGCGCTGTTTTATCGCCAAGAGCGCGTCGGCGCCGGTGGCCGTCCCTTTGACGTTTGCAAGTTCCGCAGCATGCGAACCGATGCGGAACTCGCCGGCAAACCGATTTGGGCCACGGCCAACGATGACCGAACCACCCGTGTGGGGCGCATCATTCGAAAACTACGTATCGATGAATTGCCGCAAATTTTTAACGTTTTAAAGGGTGACATGAGCTTCGTCGGACCGCGCCCGGAACGGCCATTTTTTGTGCAGCAACTGGCGCAAGAGATTCCGTATTACGAAGCGCGCCATAGCATCAAGCCGGGAATTACCGGCTGGGCCCAAGTGCGCTATCCGTACGGCGCGTCGGTTGAGGACGCAAAAGAAAAATTACAGTACGATTTATACTACGTCAAGAATCACAGTTTGTTTTTGGATATTATGATATTGATCGACACAGTCCAAGTCGTGCTGTGGGGCAAGGGTGCTCGCTGAGTTCGTCGCATTCGTCCTTGGCCTTAATCGAGGCGTCGGCATATCGTTTATCTGGAAGCAATAAGCGTTAAAAGCGCGGTTGCGTCGGGCGCAAAAACCTGTACTATCTAATAACCTATTGTTTCTACTATCAATGACTCTTAAATGGTCGGGCTGATCGGCGTTGTCAGTTACGGTCTCGCCGCCGTCGCATTTCTTATATTGACCCTGTTGCTGGCAAGTAGTTGGCGTGGCCAGGCGAAGGGCCTGCTTTTGATGGTTGCGGCCATCACGTCGGTGCTTTGGGCGGGAACGCTGGCTTATGAGTTCGCAACCGAGGGTTTACTCGGTCAGTGGTGGGGTATTTTGGAGACGCTACGCGACATTGCGTGGTTCACTTTTTTGTCGAGCTTGCTTACCGCCATCCTACCGAAAGACGGTACTGCGTCGCCGGGTTTAAGGTGGTTGCCGAAGGGATTGGCGTTCGTCTGTGTTGCCCTGATCGCCGCCTCCATCCTCGCGCCGTGGCTTCCTCAATACCAGTCGCAGTTGAGTTTCCTGACCGATATCTTGGGGCGAATCGTGCTCGCCATTTCCGGCATGGTGCTGGTTGAAGTGCTCTATCGCAACACCGTTCCCGATCAACGATGGGGAATTAAATTTCTTTGTCTCGGCGTTGGTGGCATGTTCGCCTATGACTTTTATTTGTATTCGGACGCCATGCTGTTCAAACATATCGATGCGGAGATTTTTGCCGCGCGGGGAATCGTCAACGCGCTGGTCGTTCCTCTAGTGGTTATTTCGGCGGCACGCAATAGAACTTGGTCGCTTGAAGTTGCCGTTTCACGGCACATGATTTTCCAGTCCGCGACGTTACTGAGCGCCGGTGTCTATTTGTTGCTCATGGCCGCCGCAGGTTATTACATTCGTTTCTTTGGCGGAAGTTGGGGCGGCGTGTTCCAAGCGACGTTCATGTTCGGTGCGTTGCTGCTGCTTATTGTGGTGCTCTCTTCTGGAACCATGCGTGCCCGTCTGAAGGTGTTCCTAAGCAAACATTTTTTTACCTATCGCTTTGACTATCGCGAGGAGTGGTTGCGCTTCACGCGAACCCTCTCGGAGGGCGAGCCAGGTGTACATTTACGCGAGCGTTCGATTCAAGCGATCGCGCAGTTGGTCGATAGTCCCGGCGGGGCGCTTTGGCTAAGGAACGAACAAGGCGGATTCGAACGCGCGAGTCACTGGAACATGCCGCAGGCAAAAGGTGTCGAAAGTGCCGCGAGCGGGTTCATCCGCTTCTTGCAGCGCAAAGAATGGGTGATCGACCTGGGTGAGTATCAAACAAATCCGGAGAAATATGAAGACCTAAAACTCCCGACCTGGTTGACGGGGATTCCGCACGTGGGCATGGTCGTGCCATTGGTCTTGCATGAACAATTACTCGGATTCATTGTGCTCGCCACGCCCCATGGCCGCATGGCGGTAAATTGGGAAGTAAGCGATTTGCTGAAAACAGCCGGCTGCCAGGCGGCCAGCTATCTGGCTCAACTCGAGGCCGCCAAGGCTTTGCTGGTGGCGAGGCAGTTTGAGTCGTTCAACCGCATGTCTGCTTTTGTGGTTCATGACCTCAAGAACCTGGTGTCGCAGCTTTCATTGCTGTTATCCAACGTGCAAAAACACAAACACAACCCTGCGTTTCTCGATGACATGATTGAAACGGTGGAAAATTCCGTCGAGAAAATGCAGCGACTGTTGACGCAGTTGCGCAGCGGCAGCCCCGCGCCAGGCGGGAAAACGCTCATCGATCTGGAAAGTATGTTACGCCGAGTGGTTGACGCTATGGAGAACCGCGAGCCACGACCGCTCCTGGAGGTTCATTCTGCCGGGCTGTCCTTGCGCGCTGACCGAGAGCGTCTAGAACGTACCATTGGACATCTTCTGCAGAACGCAATTGAAGCTACACCGCCGGATGGTACGGTTAAACTATTGCTACGGGAAACGGATGGAAAAGCGGTGATTGAGGTATTCGATACGGGGTGTGGAATGAGCAAGGATTTCATCCGAGAAACGTTGTTTCAACCCTTCGAAACGACGAAGGCCTCCGGAATGGGTATCGGCGCCTACGAAACTAAACAGTATGTGACCGAATTGGGCGGCGAAGTTGAAGTCGAAAGTGAAGTCGGGCGGGGTAGTTCGTTTCGCCTCTATTTGCCCCTGATCGTCACGAATACGGCAGCAACGCCGGCGCTGTCTAACGAGGAATTTTGATGAGTCAATCCAAAGGCGTCTTGCTAATCGTCGAAGATGATCCGGGACTGCAGAAACAGCTCAAGTGGAGTTTTGACGGATACGAAGTTCTGGTCGCCGGTGACCGTGATGCCGCAATCGCCATGGTGCGCCGCCACGAGCCCGCCGTTGCGACCGTGGATCTGGGGTTGCCGCCCGATCCAGACGGCGCCAGCGAGGGCCTGGCCACACTGGAGTCTATTTTGTCGTTGGCGCCCGATACGAAGATCATCATGGTGACCGGCAACCAGGATCGAGCCAATGCCGTACGCGCTATCGGTTTGGGCGCCTATGATTTCTACCAAAAGCCGGTCGACCCGGAAATTCTCGGGTTAATTGTCGAACGCGCCTTTCGATTGCACGAATTGCAACAAGAAAATCGTCGACTGGTGTTGCGGCAAACGGAATCTCCTGTGAGCGGTATCATTACCAATGATCCGGCGATGCAAAAGGTGTGTCGCACGGTGGAAAAGGTCGCGCCATCGGATGTATCGGTGCTGCTGCTCGGCGAAAGTGGAACCGGCAAAGAATTGCTGGCGCGGGCGCTGCACCAGTTGAGTCCCCGTGCCGGTAAGAAGTTTGTCGCGATTAATTGTGCCGCGATCCCGGAGAATCTGCTGGAAAGCGAATTGTTTGGCTACGAAAAAGGCGCGTTTACCGGCGCCGCAAAGCAAACCAGGGGGAAAGTCGAATTCGCCGATGGCGGAACGCTGTTTTTGGATGAGGTCGGCGATCTGCCTTTTTCCCTGCAGGCAAAACTATTGCGCTTCCTGCAGGAGCGAGTTTTTGAGCGCGTCGGCGGCCGCGATGAAATCGCCGTTGATGTTCGGGTGGTTTGCGCCACGCATCAAAATCTAACGGAGTTAATCAAGGATGGACGATTCCGTGAAGATTTGTTCTATCGACTGAGCGAAATCGTCGTGAACATACCGCCGATGCGCGAGCGAGAAGGCGATCCCGCGCTGCTTGCCCATGCGTTCCTGGAAAAATTCTGCAAGAATCAAGGGCGTTCGCTGCAGGGCTTCTCCACTGACGCTATGCAGGCAATCGAGACGTATCACTGGCCGGGTAACGCCCGCGAAATGGAAAACTTCATCAAGCGAGCCGTTATCATGGCCGATGGCCCGCAGGTTACGCAGCAGGATTTAGGTCTGAATCTGACGGAAGCGGAAATTTCCCCGCTAAATCTGCGTCAAGTTCGCGAGGAAGCGGAACGCAAGGCCCTAGTTCGCGCACTTGGTCGCGTCGGGGGCAATGTGTTACAGGCGGCGGAGCTGCTGGGCATAAGCCGCCCGACGCTGTATGACTTACTCAACCGCCATGGAATTAAATAGACGATTTTCGAAGCCAAACCGATCGCTCAAATTGGCAATGCCATCATAACCCTCTTTTAGGTAAATCTATGGACGTTTCCCGACGTGTTAATGCACTGCAACGAATTGGTTACTTAAGACCCGCTATCTTGGCGCTTAGCCTAGCCACGCCAATCGCATTCGGGCTGGCCGGATGCGATCGCCAAGCTTCGACAGAAACGCTATTGCAGGAGGCGCAGCGTTTTCAAGAGAGAGGCGATGATAAGTCTGCCATTATCCAACTGAAGAATGCGTTGCAAAAAAATCCGGACAATGCCGAAGTGCGCTACCGCCTTGGCGCCGCCTATAATCGGTCGGGCGATGGTGCTTCGGCGGAAAAGGAACTGAAGAAGGCATTGGAATTGCAACCGAATCACCCGAAAGCAGCAATGGAACTAGGTGGTTCCCTATTGCGTCAAGGGGCGTTTGATCGAGTGTTGGCCGAGATGAGTGTGCCGGCGGCGGGTACCGAGCGGCTTGCGGATGTGTTGGTGCTGCGCGCGCACGCGCACGCCGGCCTCCGGCAAGTCAAAGAAGCTGAGGCGGATTTCAGTGCCGCTCTCGTGGCGCGGCCGGGATTTGGTGATGCGCTGGTCGGTCAAGCGAGGCTCAAAGCTGCCGTCCGGGATTTGGATGGTGCGCTCAAGCTAATTGAAGAAGCGCTAGCCAATGACCCGAAAAACCTCGATGCGCTCACTGCAAAAGGTGACTTCTTACGTTTCCAAGGTCACCTGGATCAGGCAATTGCGACCTATGGTCTTGCCGTAGATGCACATCCGCAAAGCCTCCCGGCGCGCTTGAGTCGCGCAGCAGCGTTGCTGGCAGTCCCCAAGAATGCTGAAGCCCAGGCGGACATCGACGCGGTATTTAGATTGCAGCCCAAAAATCTGATCGGGACCTACTTGCAGGCGTTGATATATTTTCGTAACGGAAAGAATGAGGCGGCGCGCGATTCCCTGCAGGACGTTTTGCGGGTGCTGCCGAATCATCTACCCAGTTTGCTACTGTCCGGCGCCGTCTATGGCGCGCTAGGATCCAAAGAGCAAGCCGAAACTAATTTGCGCAAGGTACTAGACGGCTCGCCGGATAACCAGCTTGCACGCCGCCTGTTGGCCACGCTGTTATTGCGAGCGAAACAACCGCAACGAGCGGTTGAGGTTATCGAACCAGCCGCCGCCCGTGCGGTGGACGATCCGCAGATTTTAGCGATTGCCGGGGAAGCTTACATGCAAGCCGGAGACTATGTGAAGGCGACACAGTATCTCGAAAAAGCCGCCGCCATTGATCCAAAAAACGCCAACATTCGTACCGGACTCGGCCTATCGCGCCTAGCCGGAGGCGAGTTGGGCGCAGCGGCGGATGACCTGGAAAAAGCCGCCGCCATGGATGCCGACAAGTTCAAGGCGGACATATTGCTCGCGATGTCGCACCTGAACCGGCGCGAATATGACGCGGCTCTCAAGGCACTCGATGGCCTAGAGAAAAAACAACCGAACAATCCGCTAACCTTTAACTTCAAAGGTGCAGCCTATGTTGGAAAAAAAGATCGCGTCAACGCGAAGAAAAACTTTGAACGAGCGCTGGAACTCAATCCGACCTATTTCCCGGCAACCGCCAATCTAGCCGCACTCGATCTGCAAGATAAGAACCCTGTGGGCGCCAAGAAGCGCTTCGAGGCGGTGCTGAGCAAGGACAAGGATAACATGCAGGCGATGCTCGCCCTTGCGAGCTTGGCCACGACGAATAAGCCGTCGCAGGAGACTCTTGACTGGATTCAAAAGGCGCGTGCGAGCCATCCCAAAGCGCCCCAGCCCAGCCTAGCTTTAGTGCGATACTACATGCAAATTGGCGATGTTAAGCAAGCTGTCATTGCCGCTCAGGAAGCGCAAAACCAGAATCCCGACAATCCCGAATTACTTGACTTGCTCGGGATGGCGCAGCTTTCCGCCGAGCAAAACAATGAGGCGATCTCGACGTTTGAAAAATTGAGCAAGATGCAACCCGATTCGCCGGTGAGCTATTATCGAACTGCGCTGGCAGAGCTCGCCGCTAAAAATCTTCGTGGCGCCGAAACTTCGTTGAAGAAAGCACTGGGATTAAAGCCGGATTTCCTTGATGCTCAGGTCGCCTTGGCCGGTGTTCATGTCCAAGCTAAGCGTTACGACGAGGCGCTTTTGGTCGCGACCAACGCAATGAAATCTGCGCCGAAGTCGCCCGCTGGCCATGTACTGGCCGGGGACATTTATATGGCGCAGGAAAAATCGGCGCAGGCGGCTAGCGCCTACCAGGCCGCTTTCGATCTCACTCCCTCTGGTGGGATTCTTATCAAGCTGCATAACGCGGAAAATCGTGCGGGGAAAACCACTTCGGAAGCGATCATTGAGAACCATCTAAAAAACAATCCACAAGATACTCAAGTTCGCATTTATCTGGCTGACCTATTGATGCGGAAAAAGCTATATCTGGAGGCGTCGAAAAACTATCAGATCATACTTGAGAAGGACGGAAAAAATCTACTGGCTCTGAACAACATCGCGTGGACATTGCAGCAACTAAAGGATCCGCGCGCCATGAAGTATGCCGAGGAAGCGCACGCATTGCAGCCCGATAATCCGGCGATCCAAGATACCTTGGCGATGCTATTGCTAGACGCCGGCAAGACCTCGCGTGCGGTAGAGTTGTTGCAGTCCGCTGCCGCGCGCGCGCCGGATAGTCCCGAGATTGGCTTTCATCTGGCGCAGGCCTTTGTCAAGGCGGGCGCGCGTGACAAAGCCAAACCCTTACTGGATCGAGTTCTCGCAATGGGCAAAAAATTTGCTGAGGAAGCGGAGGCGCGTGCTCTTTTAAGCCAGATCAATAAATAATTGGCCGCTTGACTGATGTCAAAGATAAAAAATATATCGAGTGCGTCTGCCGTGGTTGTGGTGACGCTGACGATTGCCGTCTCGGGATGTCAAAAGTCAACGAATCTGTCGGAGGCCCAACGTCTTGATCGGGCAAAAACCTATCAGGCGGAGGGAAAAACCCAAAGTCAGATCATCGAGCTGAAGAATATCCTGCAAAGTAATCCGAAACATGCGGAAGCCTCTTGGTTACTAGGTGAAACCTACGCCAATCTGGGATATGGCAAAGAAGCAGAAAAAGAACTTCGGCGCGCCCAAGAACTAGGGATTGACCCAGAAACCACTAAGGCGCCTCTTGGCAAGGCCTTGCTGAATCAAAAAGAATACAAGCGAGTGCTGAACGAAATTCAGCCCGGTTCCGCGTCGGGGGCGAAGAGTATCGCGGCAATTAAAACCCTTCACGCCCAAGCTGAATTGGGGCTTAAGCAGTTTGAGAAAGGTTGCGAGTTATTTCGCGATGCGAAACAGGCCGATCCTTCGCATATTCCAGCCTATTGGGGTTCTGCTCAATGCCTGCTCGGTTTCGGGAAACCGATCGAAGCGGCGGAAGAACTGGATAAAGCGCTTCGGATCGACCCAAAAAACGTCGAGACCTGGCTATTGCGCGGAGATCTATGGCGCAATCAGAAACAATTGGCGGAAGCCGAAAAGGCCTATGCAACAGGATTGAGCTTTCGTTCGGAACATCTAGCGTTGCTACTTGCGCGCGCATCGGTTCGGGTGCCGCAGAACAACCATGTTGGGGCGCTCGAAGACATCGCTTTAGCGGATAAGCAAAGCAAGGATCATCCGCTGGCGCTGCATCTCAGAGGCGTGATGCTATACAAGGACAAAAAATACACAGAGGCAAAGGCTGCGTTTGAAAGCGTTCTGCTAACCAACCCGGATTATCTTCCAACTATCCTTTGGCTCGGGATGACGGATTATGCGCTCAACAATTTGGAACAAGCGAGCCACGCCTTCGCGCGATATGTGGCTGCCGTGCCCAATTCCACCGAAGTTCAGGCGTTTTTGGCCATCGCCAAGGCGCGCTTGGGCGGCGTAAACGCCGCAGCTGAATCCCTGGCTGCCCTCGACAAAGTTGATATCAGTGATCCGCAAACTCTCATACTAATCGGCCAAGCGCATTTGCTGACCGGGGATGAACAGGCGAGTGCGCGTTATTTGACGCGCGCGATTGAAATAAAGCCGGACGCCATCGATCCACGCGTAAACCTAGTGGCGGCTTTATTGCAAAAAGGCGATAAGCCTGGCGCCGTTCAGCAGGCAGAGGAACTCCTGAAAAAATTGCCCAATGATCCTCGGACGGCGGCGGTTCTGATTTCGGCGCTGCTTGAGAACCACCAATCTGAACGAGCGCTGGAAATGGTACAGCATCTTGAACGGCAAATGCCCGGCAGCACCATTCCGCCGATCTATCGCGCCGCCATTCGAGTCGAAATGGGTGATCTGGATGGTGCAAGGATTGACCTCGAAAAAGCGCATAAAATGCAACCCGAAAATGTATTGGTTGGACATTCCCTGGCGGCGATTGCGATCAAGCAAAACCAACTCAGCAAAGCGCGTCGATATTATCAGCAAGTGAGGGAAAAAAATGCCGAGCCGTACGAAACTTTGATGGCAATGTACGATTTGGAGGTTCTCGCCAAACAAGCCTTTGCCGCACGCAGACTGGTAGAAACGGCAGCGGCGAAATATCCCAAGGCCGCACGTCCCGCCGCGATTATTGCGGCGGCCTATTCCCGTGCTGGGCAGCCGGACAAAGCACTCGAGCTCACTGAGCAGGCTGCCAAAGTCAATGCGAACGATCTAGACCTCCTAACCGCACGGGGCGCCGCTTATTTTGAGAAGGGTGACATGACTAACGCCATGGTTCAATTTAGTCGGATCGTGAAACTGCGGCCAGACTTGGTTGAGGCTCATATGAAGCTTGCCTTTGTGCATAGCGCCACGGGAGACTTGGGCAACCTACGAACTACCCTACAGCAGGCGCTTAGGCTGGACTCAACACATCGTCGTGCACGGCTCATGCTGTCAAGCCTTAACATCCAAGAGAAAAAATTCGACGACGCGCTTACGCTGGCAATTAGTGTTGAGCAAGACGCTCCCGCCCTTCCGGAGGCCTATATACTGCAATCCACGGCGTTGTCGTTACTGAAGCGGGATGCCGATGCGCTGAACGCACTTGAGCGGGCCCAAATAGCGGTGCCGAACTCGGACTTACCGGTGGTTGAAATGGCGAAGTTGCGCTTTAACGCAGGCCAGAACGATATGGGTTTCAAGGTCATGAGGACCTGGCTGCAATCCCATCCTGACAACGTGCGGGGAATCGCCTTTCTGGCGGAAAGTCTCATGAACTACAACAAAGAAGCCGAAGCCGTGGTCGCCTACGAGCAAATACTGAAACTCGAACCCGAAAATCCCATTGCGCTCAATAACATGGCGAATCTGCTTATGACGCGCGAACCGAAACGCGCGCTAACGTTCGCTGAAAAAGCCTACAAACAAATCACGACCGACGCAGCGGTTACCGACACCTATGGCTGGCTGTTGGTTAAGGTCGGCGACCCCAAGCGAGGCTTGGACTTAATTAAAAAAGCCTTCGATGCGGCCCCCCACGCCCCGGAAATACATTTTCATCTTGCGGCGGCAATGGCGCAAAACGGTGATAAAGCCCAAGCCAAGATCGAACTTGAAAAACTGCTTAAAAATCAACAAAACTTTTCGGCAAAAAAGGATGCGCAGGCGCTGTTATCAACACTTTAGCGAAATTTGCGAAGGATTTTACAGTCCATTGGCTAAGCCTGTGACCGTTTTGACGCGCTGTGGGGTACGAAAGGTCAAAGATGACGGATCGCCTGCCGAGAAACGCGATCTTCGATTCCATGAATATCTAAAAACGCTTAAAGATTATTAACTTGGCAATCGCTCAGAAACGATATGAATATCAGAAGTAGTCTTAGGCAGGTACGATTGCCGGCGATAGCGAAATTGAGGAACTCGCACCGCCCACGGATTCCGCCGGAACAACCAGTGGCTTGAGTGTCGGTTTTTTTTACACTCTTGTACAGGTAAAATCATACTAAATACGTAAACGGTTGTTATTAAACATATAATTATTTTGGCATGGTACTTGCTTACTTGACGGCTGGTGGCAATACAAATTAAATATAAATCTTTTTTGAACGGAGAATAATATGAAAAACATGGACAAATTAATGCTGGGCCTTTTTATTCCAGCAGCGCTGATGGCGGGAGAAAGCGCCTTTGCGGCGAAGATCACCCAGTGGTCCTATGAAAATCAGGTCGGTTTCACCAACATCACCGGTACGACCGTTGTTAAGTCGCAATTTAATCCGAATGCGACGTTTGCACTGGGCGGAAACGTGATCCCTAGCGACGCATCAGGGCTCGCAACAAAACTAGCCTGGGGGACCGGGTTTCCCGTCGCCGCGAACAAAAGCGCCTTTCGCTTGAGCGATTCGACCGGTACTACGACTAACGGCAAGATCACAGGCGTTGAAATTGTGGACGATAACAGTGATCCATTGACCCAGGGTTTTGTGCCAGATGTCTCGCTTTTTCACGATAACTTCCCGATTGTGGCAAATGGTTCCGGTTTGACTGGCACTACTCTCGTCGGCTCGCTGCTGTTGAAGCAACTTGTTCCCGCTGGGCCTGAGTTGTTAGGTCCTCTGACGGGTCATTTCAAGATCAGATTCCTTGAGACTCCAAACAGTGCTACTGACCACGGTGGTGTGTGTCGCGATGGTCAACCAAAGCCGTGCCCTGATATTTTTGTATTGGATGCCGCCAATTCCGATCCTTTGAATCAAGAATTGGGTACGATTGATGGCTTCACTTATTTTCTCGAGGTTGGTCTCAGCGGCTTAACCGCTGTGGGTAATCAGGGTTGTGTTGCCGCCGGGCAGGCGGCGGGTTGCCTTGGGTTCATTACCCAGGAAAACAAAACGAACCGTTTGGATGTGTTTTTTCGGCTTACGACAAGAAGCAATAATGTCCCTGAGCCTGGCATGTTGGCGCTGCTCGGACTGGGATTGGCCGGTCTTGGTTTCAGTCAGATTCGTCGCCGCAAGTAATTCGGTAACTCGCAGCAAGGAAACGGCCTCATAGGAGGCCGTTTTCATTTCCGCTTTTTCATATACGCTCACCTCTTCGCGGCCAAATAGTATTTCAATATGGTAGACAGGTAATTCGCAGGCTTCGGTAAACTTATCTCGACGCGCGTAAAGAACTTGTTGCTCTGCTCGTTGGAAAATTGCTGCGGAAAGGCAAGATAGTCCAGAAAGATAGGCAGGTTTCCTAGCCCCTTTTTCTCGTACTCACCGGCAAACCATGCCATTACGGCAAGCGCACGACGAAACAGGCTGGCGGGTATCGCGCGCGGCGGCCTCAGTGATTTTCCGCCAAAGGCTTCACCTATAACAGTGACCAATTGACTGACCGGAATAGCATCCTTAGGCCCGGAGCACAGATGGAATATTCGTCCCTTGGTTTCGTCGCCATGCAGGGCCGAATAGGCGATCGCTTTAGCCACATAGTCCACCGGTATGGTGTCTAAACACACATCTCCCGTGGCGGGAATTAAACCCCGCGTGTGCCGTCCCGACAGAAACTCGCATAAATGATAAAACACTTGGAAATGAATGATCTTCCCTGTTTCCGCGTTCCCCACCACCATACTCGGGCGGTGCAAGGTCACGGGCAATCCACCTTGGTGGCTAAGGACATAACGTTCCGCCTCAGACTTCGACGCCTCGTAGCTATTGTGAAATTTCTCGACATTTAACATCGGTAGTTCCGGCATTAAACCGGGAGTCAGTCCTGAAACGCCTACCGTGCTCACGATATCGACCTTTTGCAAGGTGCGGTGTTCGTGGCATTTCTCGGCTAGCGCTAGAACCGATCGAATCGAGGTCACCGCGCTGTGTCGCGCTTCTTTCAAGGGCAAGTTCATTTTCACGATTGCCGCGCTGTGGACGATGTGTGTTGTGCCGCTTGCCACCTGCTGATAGGTTTCCGCTGCCAGGCCAAACTGCGGCAAGGTAACATCGCCCTGTAGCGCCGTGATTCTGCTAGCTAACTCAGACTCGGCCGGGATGTCCCAAAAACGCAGCATCACGGCACGTCGCCGCGCCAAATCCTGTTGGTCTTTTGCTCGAATCAATAGTTGAAATTCCGTGTCGCCATGAGTGCAAAGCTGAGCCACTATGGCGCTTCCGACAACACCGGTCGACCCGGTAACAAAGAATCTATTCATGAAGTTCGATTGGGAATTGCTCGGGTTCCGAACGTTGTGCCATTTGGTCAAGGCACTGGTACAACGCCTCCGTCGCCGTCGCGTACTTCCGCTCGATCTCGGCACGGCGTAATTTCAGATTCGGCGTCAACTCCCCACCATCCACGGTGAACGGCTGCGCCAAGATCAAGGCTGCCGCAGGTTGTTCATGACGTGATAGTCTCGCACGGATATGCGCCACTAGTTCGGTGCGCCGCGCGGATGAAAAGGTCGACGTGCCCTTTGTACTACTGCTCAGCGTTATTAGCGCAACTAGGCATTTTCGTCCCGATCCCAATACTACCGCGTGATCGACCCAGGATAATTCGCGCAATACGGCCTCAATGGATGGCAGAGCGACACGTCGTCCAGAGGACGTCTTAATGATTTCCGATTTGCGTCCGGTTAACTTCAAAAATCCGGCATCATCGAATTGGCCGTAGTCGCCAGTGCGGTAAAAACCATCTTTCGACACACGCCCAAACGATCCCGGGTCGCCAAAATAGCCTTTGAAAAGACCCGGCCCCCGCACCAATAATTCACCATCTTTGTCGGTTCTGATTTGGTTTTGTGGCATCACTTTTCCCACAGTTCCAAAACGGTATGCATTCGGCGTGTTCATGGCGATCGGAAGGATGTTTTCGCTCAATCCATACGCCTCCAGAATCAAACAACCGAATGATTCGAAAAACTCCAAGATCCACAATGGAATTGGAGCCGAGCCGGAGATTAAGTATTGAAGCCTGGCGCCGAACAATTCGCGCAAGCGACGCAAAACCACGCGATCGGCTAACCAATACTGGAGCTGTAGCGCAACGGATGGTTTACACCCCGTTTTTTTGGTCGCGGCATATCTTCGACCAATCGACAGGGCGCACTGGGCCAATGCCGCTTTCAAACCGGTTTCTGCCGCAAGCTTTTGCTTGATGCTTGTCGCGAGTTTTTCGTAGAACCGGGGAACGCCGATGAAGACATCCGGTCCAATTTCCTGGACAAAATCCAACACCTTAAGCGGATCCGCGACCATATAGAGCGAGGCACCAGTGGCTACGGCGCACAGGTTCATCACTCGTTGGAATAGATTGGACAACGGCAACCAGCAAACGAAGCGTGCACCTGGGCGTGATGCGGGGAGCGCAGCAATAATGGATTCACAGGCGAGGGTGAGTTGACCGTGACTGTAGCGAATGCCTTTTGGCTCGCCGGTTGTTCCAGAGGTGTAGATGATGGTTGCCGGGTCATCTTCTTTTGGGAAAGGCGGTGGAACATTGTTTCCACGCCCAGGCGAATTGATTATCTGATCCCAAGTTAACGATGCCGGCAGTGTTTCGCTGTCTTTCGTAGGCGAAAGGCACAGTATGAATTTCGCCGCCTGCGTCGCGGGACCAAGTTTGATAAGGGTCTTGTAGTCGCTGACCACGAGCGCGTTTACGTTGGCATGGAGCAGGATTTTTCGGAGGCGCTCCGCCGTATCGTGTCCGTCAAGACCGATTACGATCGCGCCACTCGCGAGGGCTGCGAAATGAGCAAGCTCCCACTCCAGACAATTTGGCGCAATAATCGCGAGGCGATCTCCGCTCTCTAGCCCGCGGGTTCTAAAACCGATCGACAGCGCAATGACTTTTTCCCACGCCTCTTTCCACGTTAGGTTGATCCAGTTGGTGGGCGTCGATCGACTGTAGATCGCGGGCGAATCTGGTTCGCGACGCGCCTGATCCCTTAGAAATTCCAGGATCGTATTCACGTAGGCAGCGATCGGCTAATTCTGGCTACTGCTTGAAATCAATGTGCCACGACTTTTTCGGACGAATTCAGGCCAATCCGGCCGTCGTGGCCGACGAATGTTCAAATCGCCATTGGTAAGTCCCAGCCATCGCATGTGGGAACGCACGTGCTTACCAAGATAAAATTTTCTTCTGATCATGAAATCCACGATTGGGGCCATGATTGTCCAATAGAAGCGATTTGCTTTACCCTCGCGAATCAGCGTAGAAAACTCTGGCGCGTAAGGGTTATAGCCGAAATTTTTGAGATCGGAATACATCAATAGCCAATTGATAGGATAGTTGCTGTAAATTGGGCTGGCATATTTACTATTGACTATGAGCCCAAGCGCAACGACCTTCTTCATTATCGAATCTTGGTTGTACTCCCAGGCATGGAACGGGGCGATATATCGTGGAAACTTCGTTCTGGCAGGATAGAGTTTTGGGTTCCAGAAGCGCAGCAGATCGGCGTCGTCGAATTCACCGCTGGCTTTAAGTTCTGGTGGTGTCCAATCGACATCGGAAATTGCAAGCGGTGGGAATTCATACTCCATCCGCTCGGCATCGGGCTGGCCCGGCGAATACCCAGCCAAAATTAGCGGAATGCGCTTCTCTACCGCTAATTTAATTGCGTTGCCTTCAAACAACGGCGCGTATACGTAGGATACGGTATGAACGGCGCCGCGTTCTTCTTGGTTTTTCAGCAAATAGCGAAACAACCGGCGATAAAATTCCTTTTCTGGCGTGTACACTATATGCTCCACGTCAAGCTTGTCGACGCAGCGGCGAATGTTATTCCACGCCACATCACCAATATCAATATCGGTTGTGTAAGCCAAAACTCGTAGGCCATATTCCTTTTTCAGCTTGTATAGCAAATACACGCTATCCTTGCCTCCGCTCAGACACACCAGGCAGTCGTATTCGCCTTGGCCGCGACTCTCAGCAATGCAACGCTCTAGATCGGCTTCTCGAGTCTTTCGTAACGACTCGGCTTTTTGCAGATTGGCGGGCTTGTAGGTGCGACAATAATGGCACGCGCCAGAACTATCGAGATCCGCGCCTGGCGCCATTGCAGGCAAAAGGCAGCGCTTGCATCTCATCATTTGACCACTCCTGGAACCAGAACATGCGAGCCAACTCGCAGCCGGTATTAGCTCAGATGTGCGAGCCGGTTTGCGATCCCTAATTCCTCGACTTGTGAGAAAGCAAAAGGGTATAAAGATTTTTCCGAACTGGATAATTCGGGCTTGCCGCCAAATCGAGCAATCTGATTGCGAACATAATCCAACCTAAGTCGCAATAGCACGGCGGGCGCATTTACGCGCGTGTTAATCCGCGTCTCGGCCCAGCCAACGAACCCTAGCATGCGATCATAATACTTAACGTGGCGCGGGTTTACTTCGATCAATAAATCCGTAAAGTTCTGAATATCAAAAGAATAGATGAATGCAATATGGAATAGCGCAGCCAAGACCTGCTTCGACTTGATTTCGCCATCTACCGCCAGTTTGGTGAATTCGCAGAGGCGACGGCCCTGCGACCTGAGCATATCGAGTTCGATTTGGTACAAATCGTCGGCGAGCAGGCCAATAGGTGAATCAAAACCAATAGTGATTGTACCGATCGTGTGATCGTTAGAAGACGCTACCAGCGTCATCCGATTGGGTTGATCTTCCATGTTAAACGCCGTCTGATAGCCGCGCCATGAATACATTTTCTTGATCAACATACTGGCGGAACTACGCTGGCCATGCGTATCAGCTAAACGGATTTTGAATTCTTTACGATCGACAACGTGCTCGAGGAGATCAGGAACATCGGATGTTTCCTGATTAAGCGGTTCAGACGACCCCTTAAATCCCATCGGCACCCGAATAATAGTGTCACCCGATAGCTCGGTTTTCTTTGATGAAATGACCATGTTTTTTTGATTCAGCCTTAGTATCAAGGTCACGTAGAGCAGCTCGAAGCTCCCGGTTAAGCGCCGTTAAGGCGTTCACCAAGTACAATTTGAATGACATCTCGATCGTAAACGTAGCGTGCACGACCGATGATGCTAAACATTCTAAATCGCGCCTATACAGTTGTAAAGATATGGTTTGAAGGGATCCGACTGGCCGCCTTCGACAAAAAACACTTGCGGTTAAAAGGCTAAAGGGTTGACAATGCGCATCTTTACGCTAACTTTGACAGTGCGCTGGCCTAAATAAAACTCGGCTTTTACTTAATTTTTTAAGCCGGCAGTCTTCCATTTAACTCTCCGGAGAACCCCTGGTGAAAGAGCTTAAGTCCAACTACCAAGTTAAACTTATTCCAATATTCGTCTCCTTTGCGCTCTTGTTGCCAACTGGTTGCGCGATGCAGCACAGCCATCCACTCGCACCTGCGCGCGCTGACTCTGCCGCATCAGCGGACTATCTAGTCGGTCCTGGCGATTCGCTTAATATAGTGGTATGGCGTAACCCCGAAGTATCCACCACCGTTCCGGTTCGTCCCGATGGGAAATTTACCACGCCGCTCGTAGAAGACATTCAAGCCAGCGGTAAGACCACCACGCAGCTAGCTCGCGATATCGAGAAAGCGCTTTCAAAATACATCCAAGATCCGATCGTCTCGGTGATGGTGACACAATTTTCAGGCCCATTTAGTGAGCAGATACGTGTCGTCGGGCAGGCAGCGAAACCACAAGCATTGCCCTATAAAGAGCGAATGACCTTGCTGGATGTTTTGATTGCTGTTGGCGGACTTACGGAGTTTGCAAATGGAAACAACGCGAGCATCCTTCGCGCTGTCAATGGAAAGAGCCGACAGTTTTCCGTAAGGTTGGAAGATTTGATTAAGGAAGGCGATGTGTCTGCCAATATCGAGATGCGCCCAGGCGATGTCTTGGTAATTCCGGAGAGTTGGTTCTAATCTCAAGCGGCTTTTAATGTAGTGTCAAATTCAAGGTCGTTTCATGCATGAAATAATTGCACAAATTAGTGGTTACTTGCGCGCAATGTGGCGTCATCGCTGGTATGCGTTGGCCGCCGCCTGGTTGGTCTCGCTGATTGGTTGGTTGCTTGTTTTCTCAATGCCAAGCCGCTTTGAGGCCTCGGCGAGAATTTACGTCGATACGACATCAATTCTTGGTCCCCTGATGCAAGGTCTTGCCGTAAAACCCAATTTAGACCAACAAGTCGGGATGATTGCCAGAACACTAATCACGCGCCCTAATCTGGAAAAAGTGCTGCGCAATTCTGACCTCGATATCAAGGCGAAGAACAATACCGAAAAGGAGGGGTTGATTGACCTGCTCCAGGCGCGTATTCAACTCACCGGCACGGGTAAAGATAATTTATTTTCTTTGACTTATTGGGACAGCCACCCTGATCAAGCAAAAAAAGTGGTGCAAGCACTGGTTAACATTTTTGTGGAAAGCAGCTTAGGAGACAAGCGTAAAGACAGCGAGTCCGCAAGGCGATTTCTAGACGAGCAAATCAAATCTTACGAACAAAAACTCGTACTCGCAGAAAATACGCTGAAAGACTTTAAGCAAAAAAATATGGGGGTGATGCCAGATGACAAGCAGAACTACTATGGCCGATTGTCTGACGCCTCGGCTCGACTCAATCAAGCCCAGTTAGAATTAAAGGAAACCGAGAACGCTCGCGACTCAATTAAGGCTCAAGTTGCCGGTGAAGATCCCGTCCTCTTACCTGAAGAAACGCCTTCCGAAGTCGCGGAAGCGGAAAAAAATAAATCAATCGCAAAGCGTAATCCGGAACTGGACGAGCGTATTCAGTCCCTCGAGAAAAATCTGGATGCCTATCGACTTAAGTATACCGAGCAGCACCCCGACATAGTCGCCACTAAACGCATCTTGGCCCAGCTCCAAGGTCAAAAAGAAAAAGAGAGCAATGAGGCTAAGGTCGAGGCGGAGATTGAGCAAGCTAAGCGTGCAGAAGAAGCTAAGGCATCTGCCGAGAAAGGTTTTTCAGCAAATTCGAACATAAGGCGTCAGAATTTGAATCCCGTGTTTCAGCAACTTAAAGTGGCCTTGGGCGAGGCCGAGGCGACAGTCGCCTCCATGAAAGCGAGGGTGAATGAATTCCAAAGCCGTTTATCGGATCTTAAAAATCAGGCGAACATGGTCCCGCAAATCGAGGCTGAACTGAGCCAGCTTAATCGTGACTACGAAGTTAACAAAGCAAACTACGAGAAGCTCCTGGCGCGCCGCGAGTCAGCGACGATGTCAAACGAAATGGATGCGGGTACCGGTGGCCTGGATTTTCGCGTGATCGATCCGCCCCGTGTTCCGCTCATGCCCAGCAGCCCGAATCGACCTTTATTGTATACGCTGGTTTTGGTTGGTGGGCTCCTTGCAGGATTGGCCCTTGCGTTCGCAATGAGTCAGGTTCGCCCCATGTTTACTGACCGCGACGCATTGAGGGAATTCACAGGACTGCCGTTGCTGGGAAGCGTCTCCATGATTTGGACACCGGATCAGAAACGAAAATCACGCCGTCGCACTCTTGTCTACGCCATGACTTGCCTTGGGTTGTTATGTGTTTACGGCGTTGTCATGACTGCGAATCTTCTCAGAGATGATGGAATTATTAGTAAAGTGCGGACGTTAACCAATCTCTAATTTTGGTAACCTGAATACCTGAGCAAAAAAGGAAGTTGCCTTGAGTCTAATTGAACGAGCAGCCGGACGAATAGCGGAAACGGGCCGAGAAATACCGAAAGTGCTGATTCCGGCGGATGCGGTTTCGCCTGCGCCTTATCACGATTCGGCGATAGAGCGCGCCGCCGCGAGATTGCAGGAACAGCCACCAGTGCTGCCCACAAGCCAGGAAGTTGCGCCGCCGGTACACCACGGCGCGCCCTCGATGCTGGACATCAGCAAGAGTCGTCGTGAGCCGACCTTGGCTCAGGTTTCGCCCCAAGGAATGATTAATCTTGCCAGACTGAAACAAGCGGGAATGATTACCCCCGACGGTGAGCGTAGTACGATTGCCGAGGAATACCGACAGATTAAGCGCCCGCTGTTGATGAATGCGTTCAATCAAGGCGTCGCGCCGGTGAAAAACGGGAATCTCATTATGGTGACTAGTTCCCTGCCAGGCGAGGGAAAGAGCTTTAGCTCTGTCAACCTCGCCATGAGCATCGCGATGGAAATGGATCATACCGTGCTCCTGGTGGATGCAGACGTTGCCAAGCCATCGGTTCCAGGTTTGCTCGGACTGAAAGCGGACCGGGGGTTAATGGATCTCCTCCTTGATGAGTCGTTGCAACTTACCGACGTTTTGATCAAGACCAATGTTGAAAAACTCACATTGCTTCCGGCGGGGCGTGGTCACCGCTATTCAACTGAGTTGTTGGCGAGTGTGGCCATGCGTCGGCTAATTGAAGAAATGGGCCAACGCTATGCCGACCGCATCATTATTTTCGACTCCCCGCCTTTACTTGCTACCAGTGAAGCGCGCGTCTTAGCAAGCTATATGGGGCAGATCGTTGTGGTGGTCGAAGCTCAGAAAACGACCCATGAAGCGTTACGTGAGGCACTAAAACATTTGGAACACTGCGAGGTCGTTGGCATGCTCCTTAACAAAGGCAGCTTTATGCCCGGTAATAACTACTACGGGTCCTATTACGGCACCTATGGCAAGCAATAGGTGGCGGGAGCGGAAGTGTTTTGGTTGGCGAGTCCCATATTCAACATCGGACGCAAACATAGCCGTAGCGGGAATGTCCAAACTCCTCGTTACGGTTACGCTTGCGGCGATCTTTCCAGCACGGGCTGCGGATATTGACGCGGAATCTAGGAATTTCGGTGAAGTAGCGTTAGGTGCGATTAGCAATTGGCGTATCGAACCCAGAATCCAGGTTCGTGAAACCTATTCCGATAACATTGGACTCGCACGAAGTAACGCTGCGAAATCCGAATTCGTTACTGAAATCAGTCCCGGCATTTCGATCCGGAGTAGTGCCGCGCGGTCGCGCATCGATGTCAATTATTCCTTAAACAAGTTACTTTACGCGCGCGATCGCGATCGCGACACCTTGAATCATCAACTCCGGGCAGTGGGAGATTTCGAGTTAGTAAACGATCTCATCTACCTGGATACGATCGCCAATATTAGACAGCAAGCTGTATCGGCGTTCGGTCCGATTGGCGCAAATTCTTCAGTGAATGATAACAATCGCACCTTTCGTTCCTACTCAATTGCACCGTATTTTCGCAAAGCGTTTGGCCGCGAAGCAACTATTGAGGCGCGTTACACGTTTAGCCAACTTAGTAGCGATGTCAATAGCTCGGCAATTTCCGATAGCACGGGAAATCGCGCAATCATTAAGGCGGAAAGTGGCCCAGCATTCAATGACTGGGGCTGGGGCGTAGAATATTTGGATGATCGAATTGATTACACGCGGTCTACCGACACGACTTTCAGGAGCTTAACGGGGAACTTGCGTTATCGCGTCACTCCGAAGCTATTCGCCACGGGTTCATTTGGCGTCGACAAAAATGACTATGTCACAATAGGTGAGAAGCCCGAGGGCGCTTTTTGGACGCTAGGCGGCGATTGGCGCCCATCGCGCAGAACATCCCTTTCTTTCTCCGCCGGCCGTCATTACTTTGGCAATACTTACGCGCTCTCGGTCCAGCATACAGCGCGTCGAACCTCATGGGATATTTCCTACCAGCAGAACCTATCCACTAGTCGATCGCAGTTTGCCCAACCGCTCGGGGTTACCCTTCGGGAATCCGAAGAAAATAGGATCAGGGCGCGGAATCCAGCCATTTCTGATGCGGCCGTGCAGGATCTTGTGGACGCCAAGGTAAGGGATTTAGTTTCCGCCGGCTTGGATCCGGACGCGGCTCAGGGGATCAATTTCCAAACCAACACTGCATTTTTAGAGAAGAAATGGCAGGGATTGTTGACGTTCAACTATACTAAAAGCGCACTGATTTTGAGGGCATTCGATTCGATTCGAGACTCCGCGACTACCGGCACCGTGAGCGTGCTGAACTCATCGGGAGATTTCGCCCTGAGTAAAATCATCAAGCAATCGGGCATAGGCTCTAGTTTGAGGTACCAATTGTCCCCACGAAACAACGCTAATGTCGGCCTTGACTTAACCCGCGTTCGGTTAGTTGATATCGGCAGAACCGATAATCTCACCACGTTCAACTTAGGGGTTACACGCAAACTGTCCAGATCCTCGAACGGCGCGCTGGGCTACCGACATGTGCGTCGCGACTCTAATTTCAACGTCAACGACTACGACGAAAATTCATTATTTGGCAGTTTTCTCGTTACTTTCTAGAGAACCACAATGTACGAAGCCTTTTACCACCTGCGGGCAAAACCGTTCCAACTCAGTCCCGACCCAACCTTCTTCTATGGCAGTAAGGGGCACAAACGTGCTATGTCTTATCTTGAGTACGGGCTACATCAAGGTGAGGGCTTTATTGTGATCACTGGCGAAGTCGGTGCCGGAAAGACTACTCTAGTACGTCATCTATTCAAAAAATTGCAGGGCGAAAACCTGGTCGCCGCGCAACTCGTCAGTACCCAACTTGATGCTGACGATACGCTGCGTATGGTGGCGGCCGCTTTCGGGGTACCTCACGAAGATAGCAACAAAGCCACGCTGCTCAAGCGGTTGGAGAACTTTCTCATCAATTGCCAAAACCTCGGCAAACGCGCGTTATTAATTGTCGACGAGGCACAAAATCTAAGCCCACGTGCAGTCGAGGAGCTGCGCATGTTGTCAAACTTTCAATCGCAAGAAAAATCGCTTCTGCAAAGCTTCTTACTTGGACAGCCAGAGTTTCGCTTCACTATGGCCAGCGAGGGGATGCAACAACTGCGACAACGCGTTACCGCGTCGTACCATTTAGGTCCGATGGATGCGCAGGACACGCGTGAATACATTGAGCATCGCATGCGCACGGTCGGGTGGAACCACGACCCGCATTTTACCGATGACGCATTCTCGGCGATTCACGATTTCGCCACGGGTATTCCGCGAAAAATCAATACGGTATGCGATCGCTTGCTGTTGATGGGGTATTTGGAAGAAATGCATCAAATCAACGCCGCAACCGTCAATGAGGTAGTGGGTGAGATCAAGAATGAAATGGCCGTGCCTTTTACCGAGCCGACCGGGATGAATCCCGTTAGTTTCGGTGCGAACTCGCCGGTCGCACAGATTAAGCAACTTGAACTCGATGCTAACTTGGCTAACCTAGATAAGCGGCTGGGGCAGGTTGAGCGATCCGTCGTTACTATGCTCAAACTAATGCGGGAAGTGCTTTCGGTCGCGGGCCTCAAGCGATTTCGAACAGAACATCAAGGTGACGACAAAGTTGTCGCTATCAAGGAATAAGACATAGTGGGTAAAAAAATACTTTGCGTGGTCGGCGCGCGGCCAAACTTAATGAAAATTGCGCCGATTATGAAAGCCTTGAAGGCGGGTTCTGCCCCGTTTGATGTTTGTTTGCTCCACACGGGACAACACTACGATAGCGCGATGAACGACCAATTCTTCGCGGCGCTTGGCATCCCGAAACCAAACATCAATCTCGATGTGGGGTCCGCATCCCATGCGGTACAGACAGCCGAGATCATGCGCCGTTTTGAACCTGTTTTAGAGCAAGAAACACCCGACGCTGTTCTTGTCGTTGGCGACGTGAATTCGACCATTGCCTGCGCGTTGGTGGCGACGAAGTTGGGGGTGAAAGTGATTCACGTTGAGGCGGGATTGCGTAGTTACGATCGGGCCATGCCAGAAGAGATTAACCGAGTCTTAACGGATCAGATCTCCGATATTCTTTTCACCACCGAACGTGATGCAAAGGAAAATCTGCGACGTGAAGGCGTCAGCGCTGATCGTGTGCATTTCGTCGGCAATGTGATGATCGATACCCTGAAGAGTCAGTTGTCGTATGCCACGCCCATGCTTGAAACCCTGCG
>JANMJR010000465.1:0-1968 GCA_031371465.1 Pseudomonadota bacterium | reverse complement strand
CGAATCGTCCTTACCTGTGGACTTGGAGTCCTTGTCGGCGCTGTCGGACCCGCGGCCGTGTCCACCATGGCCGCCGTGGCCGAACATATGCATCGCGATGAAGGCGGCGAAGAACAGCACCCAAACCCAGTTTTGCGAAATCCATTCCATGATTGGCTCCTCTACTAAATTAAACTGAAGATGGCGATTTCACTGCTAGATATCTTGTCGATTCAGCGGCACGCCAACACATCCCTCACCCCGGTTTCCCGCGAGGATCTGGCACACGCCGATCGCGTTTTCGCCGATTCGAGTTAGCCGCAACAGCCGCCTTTAACTTGAGGTTTCTGCGCAGTGTTGGTGATATCCACACCGTAGCCTGCGCCTTTCACGGCCGATTTCAGTTGATCGGTCGAGGTCAGCCGCTCGTCGTATTGCACCGTGGCTTCGCCGGCCGAGAGCGACACTGTTACGTCACCGACTCCGGTAATCGCTTTAAGCGCATGCGTTACATTGCTGGTGCAGCCGCCGCAAGTCATACCGGTTACTTTTAAAAGTTCAGTTTGCATGGTGATGCCTCTTTCCAAAAAGGTTGAATAAAAGCTACTCGGTAGTACGCCTTCAACTTGTTGTATCTTTGCCAACGCCACTCGTGCGAACCGTTGCACAAGAATGTGAAGAGATGACATCTAGGTTTGCGTTGATACCTTGATCCCACTACTTAACCGGTTTGGTATCCAACTCGAGTTTGGCCTTGCGTTTCTCGTACTCCTCCGTCGAAATCTCGCCCGCGGCATAGCGTCGTTGCAATATCTCGAGCGGCGTATCACGCCGTCGACCAACCGAAATCGGCGTAATTGGAGTAAAGAGCATCACGACTATCGCTAGCCAAAAAAACCACCAGAAAAAATGCATTCCCCAAAAATTCCAACCAACGTGATCCATGATTTATCTCCTTGATGAAATATAAATATTTATCTTCAGTCGTTCAACGATTGAGCTACAACACCACCGGTTTGTCCGGCAATTCATTTCGGCCGGCACTGGCAGCGGGAAAATATGTCGTTAGATGCTGCGTCACTGCTTGAATGCCACTGACCACGCCACCTTCATAGTTCGCCTGTTTAAAAGCAGTCTCCATCTTGCGGCAAATTTTCTCCCATTCGCCAGAGCACACCTTCGAATGAATTCCCCGATCGACAACAATCTCGACCTCGCGATCGGCTAGCAGCAGATAAATCAGCACGCCGTTATTGTGTTCGGTATCCCATATGCGTAACTGCGAAAATACGTCAAGCGCACGTTCCCGCGCGGATTGCCCTCTGAAAAGCGCTGCGCCGTCCAACGCACCTTCCATCGCGAAACGGATTTCGCCGACGTGCGCGGTTTCGCTCGCTTTGATCGATTTTTCAATCGCTGTCAATGTGTGGCGGGGAAAAGCCTGATTGACCTGCCAGTGAGTCATGACCAGATGCCTTAGGATGCGTTTGATATTCATCGTCACCACCGTCCCGACGCGCCACCACCACCAAACCCGCCACCGCCACCACCGAAGCCGCCGCGCCCGAAACCACCTCGGCCGTATCCTCCATGCGGACCACCCATGCCGTGTCCGCCGATACCGCCGCTGAGCAACGTGAACAACAGCGCGATCACGCCCGCGATCAACGCGACGGATACGGCGCCGGCAAAAAACCAAGCGACAACAGCCACGGCGCCGCCGGTGACGAGCGCGCCGGGGAATCTGCCCAGCACGGAGCGAAGCACCCCGCCTATCACGAGCGCCAGAATAAAAATGACAGGGATGTACTGCTGAATATCTGCAATACCGCCGGCGGGTATTACTTTGGCTTCCGGCAACGGCTCGCCGTCAATGACGCGGATGATCTGGTCGACCCCGGCAGTAATGCCGCCATAGAAATCTCCTTGCTTGAAGCGCGGCGTAATAGTCTCGCTGATGATGCGCTTGCTGGTCGCGTCATTGAGTGC
>JANMJR010000459.1:0-6444 GCA_031371465.1 Pseudomonadota bacterium | reverse complement strand
GAGACTGTAGTGTTGGAACACAACGGCGCGATCGACGCCGGGGCCTTCGATCGGTTCACCGGCGATGCTGACTTGGCCGCTGGTGCGTGTTTCCAGGCCGGCGATAATGCGCAGTAACGTCGATTTGCCGCAGCCCGATGCGCCCACCAGCGTCACAAATTCGCCTTCCGCTACGGCCAAGTCGATGTTTTGCAATGCCGTGGTGGTCCCCTCTTTGGTCGAGAAAATCTTACCGAGGCGCGCGATGGTGATGGTGTTGGCCATGCTTATCGCGAATAAAGCCACGGAAAGGAACGGCGATGAACGAAACGAAACCCTTGATCCATCGCCAGACCAATGGCGCCGATTAACAGAATGCCGGCAAATATTTTATCGGTCTGCAAAAATCGTTGCGCCTTGAGGATGGCGTAACCGAGGCCGGAGTTTGCGGCGACCAATTCCGCGACTACCAGATAAGTCCAAGCCCACCCCATGGTGACGCGCAGCGTATCGAGTAGCGCCGGTTTGGCCGACTGGAACACCACCAGCGAGAGGACTTCGCCGCGCGTTGCGCCCATGGTTTGCGCTGCTTCGATCTGCTGCATCGGCACGCGGCGCACATCTTCAGCCATCATCAAGACCATTTGAAAAAACGTGCCAATAAAAATAATGGCGATCTTCGAACTTTCATCGATACCGACCCAGATCATCACCAACGGAATGAACGCGACGGCAGGCATGTAGCGAATGAAATCCATCAGCGGTTCCAGCAGCGCTTGAATCGGCCGGTAGGCGCCGATGAACAACCCCAACGGCAATGCGATCAACGCCGACAGCAACCAGCCCGCGCTAACGCGATAGGTGCTGATCCACATGTCGCGCAGCAAATTATCTTGACCGAACCATTTACCGATGCGCAGAACGACATCGAGCGGGCTGGGCAGAAACACTTTATCCATCCAGCCGCCGGTGCTGGCAATCCACCATAGTACGAGCGGAAACAGGAAGCCAACAATGGCGAAGCCCCAATAATGCCGCACGCCGAGTGCGCCGCGGATCACCCAAATACTTGAGCGCGCGCTTGGCGTTTCGGCGGCGCTTGTGGTTAGATTGGGCTCCACGGGAATCATTATCGAATCAGATCAGCGCTTGGCGACTTCACGCACCAGGGATGAATCGATGCCCTTGGCGAAGTCCGGGTTGCCTTCCATCAGCTTGTTGTCGAGCAGGAACTTGGTGATCGTCGGCGCGACGGCGACCAAGGAACTGCTGTTTTTCTCGTCCAGCGCGGCGAGCACTTCTTTTTCGCCGAAGAACTTCGTACCCGGTAAAAATACTTTATATTCGTCGGGCTTCAAGCCGACAACCTTGCTCATAATTTTCGCAGCTTCGTCCGGCTTGGCTTGAATGAACGCCACCGTGTCGTACCACGCGCGAACCATGCCCAGAAGATCTTTACGCTTTTCCTTGATGGCTTTTTCTTGCGCGACCAGCAGATCGGGAATCAGGCCCGGCATTTCTTTCGAGGTAAACAACGCCTTACCTTTGCCGCTGGTTTGAATTTGATTCACCCAGGGATTCCACACCACGGCCGCATCGACACGGCCAGCGAGGAATGCGGCGGCGGCATCGCCTGCCGTCAGGTTCGTCACTTTCACATCGGCCAAGCTCATGCCATTTTTCGCCAACGCCGTCACCAGCACAAAATGCGAAATGCTGAATTCTTCCAGCGCGATGGTTTTGCCTTTGAGGTCGGCGAAGCTCTTAATTTTCGGGTTCACCATTAACGCATCGTTGCCGGCCGAGTTGTCGTTAACCAAAATCGCTTTGATGGCAATGCCTTTCGCCAGCGGCGCGAGGGTATCGCTCCAGGTCTGGCAATTGGCATCCACTTGCCCAGCAGAAAGCGCGGCGATGGAGTCCGTGTAATTCGCGAACCAAACTAGTTTGACGTTGGCGTTATGTTTTTTAAAGAAGCCTTTTTGCTCGGCGATATACCACGCCACCCAGCCCGGCCAATCGCTTAAGCCGATCTTGACCTCCGCGAAGGCTGAAGGAATAGCGGAAAGAGACAGCAAGAGGGCGCCCATTGCGCCGCAGACAATACGTTTGAACGACATAGAGATTCCTTTTCGGTTTTTTGCCAGTGGAGAGGGCGATCAATACCAACGGATCGCGACCTCCCGGGCTTTTATCCCTCCGTGGAATCCCAGTTCATGGGACCGGACTGCTCTCGGACCAGACGCTTCTACGAAGCCGGAACCCTAGCCTTCCTAAAGACGCGGTCGACCGTGCACCTCGCCTCTCTGAATTGATTAATGCAGAAACCATGCCATGTTGCACAAGACGATGTATACATTATCTATATCAGTGTGTTAGGGGTGCCCTTGGCATTAGACGGCGACGCCGCAACGCCCTAAAACGGGGCAGGCGCCAACCACTCCGCATCGTTATTGGGCGTAAAATTCCAAAGCGACCGGCCTGAGAGCCAATAGGGGTGGGGCTTTCAAAGCATGAATCGCCACCCTCCATGCAGGGTGCGGCTCGTGGCAGCCGTTAATTCCACCATCCAGCAGATTCAAGTTCATTGGGGATCGGGGACGCTAATCAAATAGGAACAATCGTCGCGAGACCGGAAATTTTACTTGGTTTGCAATGGATTGACCCCCCGTCGGCTCAGCGGTACAGTCCTACTTCTGGTGGAACAAGGGGATTTGAATTTCTTACTCACTGAAGCAGCGGTTTAGTACGTGGAAACCAATCTCGACCAACCCACGGTCTTGATCGTCGAGGACGACGACCAGATCGCGTTTTTGCTTCAGTTCATTGTCGAGCGCGAAGGTTTTCGCGTCTTGTTGGCGCGCGACGGACGCGCCGCACAAAAGCTAATCGACGAGAGCGCGCCTCCCGCCTTGAGTATGTTGGACGTCATGCTGCCGTACGTCGATGGCTTTCAGCTTATCGCACATATCCGCGCCAAGCCAGCGTGGCGGGATTCTAAGATTCTGATGTTGACGGCGAAGTCACAGGAAGGAGAGATCGTTAGGGCATTGGACGCGGGCGCTAACGACTACCTGGTGAAACCTTTTCAGCCCAATGAACTCAAGGCCCGCATCCGCCGCCTGGTCAGCCCCAAGCCGTGACATGATGCTCGCTGCTCGCTTCACAATCAGCGTATTGTTCCTCGCTTGCGCAGCGGGCCGCGCGGCCGCGGCTAGCCCAAATGCTCCTGGCTGCGATGGGTGCCGCATACTTGCCTCCGCAACTGAAGGGCCGTCGTCGCCCAAAGCGATCGACCCAACGCCGCAAACGACCGAGATTGAGGGTGGCTCGTCCTACGAAGACCTGGACAATGATTTCACGTTTTGGCGCAGTGCGTATCTGGAAGGCGTCCATCGTTTCGCCCCGCGCGAAGTCATCTACGGCCACGTGCGTGAAACCGAGCGTTTTGCTCAGCGCGACCAAGAGCTTCTCGGAGGCTTCTATTATCCGCTGGCAGATACCTGGACCACTCTGGTGGAGGCCAACGCAAGCCCGAGCCACCGTATCCTGGCGAAATGGTCGGTGTTCGGGCAACTCGAAAAAACCTTCCCTGGGGGATGGGGACTGCACGCAGGCTTGCGTCACACCGAATACGCGCAAAGCAATACCAATCTCGCGTTGCTGACCGCCGAACGCTACTTCGGGAATTACCGGGCGGCTTACACGCTCTATGCCGGACGCCCCGAGGGCGCAGGATCGGCAGCCAGTCACCGCTTTCAGTTCGCTTACTACTACGGTGATCGTAGCTCGATGGGTATCGCGTATACGTTTGGTAAGGAAGTGGAAAACGTGGCGCCCGCCGGCGTGCTCACAACCGACGTGCGCGGCTGGGGCCTGTTAGGCCGCCATTGGTTCAGCCGCCATTGGGCGGTGAGCTTCGAGGCGTTGTGGCATGAGCAAGGTAGTTTGTACAACCGGCGTGGCGCGCGAGCGGGACTTCGCTATCAATTCTGATACCTTTTTGCGCCTGGTGTTGTGGACGGGGATCGGCGTGTTCTGCCTGGCGATCTTACTCATAATAATCATCGCATGGCTGCGCGCCGCTCTGGTGTTGCGGCAACATCGGGACCAACGTTTTATCGAGAAATGGCGGCCGCTGTTGACCTTGGGCTTAGAGGTTGCTCCTGCGTCCTTGTCCTTGCCCGTGATCGCGCGCGCCGATCAGTACACTTTCCTCAGTTTGTGGAATTATTTCCACGAGTCTTTGCGCGGCGAATCCAAGGATAGGCTCAACGATCTCGCCGCGAGCTGCGGCATGGATCGGGTGGCGCGAACCCTGTTGCAGCGGCACAGCCTACGCGCTCGTCTCATCGCGGTGACGACGCTCGGTAATCTACGCGACCGCGGCGTTTGGGACGAACTTAAACGCCTAGCCGCGGATCCGCACCCGTTGTTGTCGTTGATCGCGGCGCGCGCGCTGTTACTAATCGACGCGAGCGCGGCGCTGCCGGCGCTCATCCCTCTGTTAGCAACGCGTGCCGAGTGGGATGCCGCCCGCGTGGGGAGTATGCTTTCGGAGGCTGGCGCCGATGTTGTATCGACCCCATTGGCGGCGGCCGCCGAGCGCTACTCGACCGCCGGTTTGCACCCGCAAACCACACGCTTGCTGCGCTACCTGGAGATTGCGCAGAGCACGCAGGCGCTTCCCGCGGTGGGCCGCATTCTCGAGGCGACCACCGACGACGACGTAATCGCCGCCTGCATCAAATGCCTGAGCGACCCGCGCGACCTGCCGCAACTACGCGGCTTCGTCGACCACCACGCCTGGTTCGTACGCCTACAGGCCGCGCGAGCACTGGGGCGCATCGGCACTCCCGCCGACTGCGCGCCGCTGGTCGCGTTGTTGGGCGATCCGGTGTGGTGGGTGCGCTACCGAGCCGCGCAAGCACTCACCGCGCTCCCCTTCATCAATCTGCCACGACTGCGCGAGATCCGCGCAGGGCTAAGCGACCGTTTCGCGGGCGAAATCCTCACCCACGCCATGGCGGAAAAATATCCCGGATGACGCTCGCTGCTGGTATTGTCGTCACGCAATGGTTTTTTCTGTGGTATTTCATTTGCGTCAATCTCGGTTACATCGTGCTCAATCTGCTTTCGCTTGCTAGTTTAAGGCGCTACGCCGACGCGCGCAGCCTAGACCACCTGCCGCGCTCGTATTCCGGTTTTCAGCCGCCGGTCAGCATTTTGGTTCCCGCCTACAACGAGGAAGCCACCATCGCCGCGTCGCTGCGTTCGCTGCTACAACTGAACTACTCGCAGTTCGAGATTGTCGCCATCAACGACGGTTCCAAGGACGATACCCTCGCTGTCTTGCAACGGGAATTCGCGCTGATACCTTTTCCCGAAGCGTACCGCAACCGAATTCCGGTCAGGCATGTACGCGGCATCTATCGCTCGACGATTCATCCCAACTTGTGCGTAATTGATAAGGAGAACGGCGGCAAGGCCGATGCCCTGAACACGGGAATCAACGCCGCTCGCTATCCCCTGTATTGTGCGGTGGACGCCGATTCCATTTTGCAGCGCGATAGTTTGCAGCGCTTGGTGCGGCCGTTTATCGACGATCCTTCGACCGTCGCCGCGGGGGGTACGGTGCGTCTGGCCAATGGCTGTATAGTCAGCGGCGGTTTTCTGACCAAGATAGGTTTACCCAGAAATCCCTTGGCGTTGTTCCAACTCGTCGAATACCTGCGCGCTTTTCTGTTCGGGCGCCTCGGCTGGTCGCCGCTCAATGCGGTGCTGATCATTTCCGGGGCGTTCGGTCTGTTCAAATTGGACACAGTCGTCAGCGCCGGTGGTTACCGCACCGACACCGTGGGCGAGGATATGGAACTGGTGGTGCGCTTGCACCGCTTGCTGCGCTCGCAACAAACGCGATATCGTATCGCGTTTGTTCCCGACCCGATCTGCTGGACCGAAGCGCCGGAGACACTGAAGGTGTTGAAGAGCCAACGCATGCGCTGGCAGCGCGGCCTTGCCGAGAGTCTTGTGCTCAACCTGGCGTTGCTTTTCGGGCGCAACAGCGGCGCAGCCGGTTGGCTGGCGTTTCCATTCATGAGCGTGTTCGAGTGGTGGGGCCCGCTCATCGAACTCGCCGGATACGTGTTCATGCTCGCCGGTTATCTCGCCGGGGTCATCTCCCAGTTGGCGTTGATCACTTTCATGGTCACGGCTTTTTGCTTTGGCCTATTACTGTCGGTCAGCGCGCTGTTGCTGGAGGAAATATCATTGCATCTCTACCCTCGAGCCCGGCACTTGGCGGCGCTGGTCGGGATTGCAATCGTGGAGAACTTGGGTTATCGGCAGCTCGTCTCGTTCTGGCGGCTAATCGGATTGCTGCGCTGGATGTTCGGCGCCAAGGCTAAATGGGGCGACATGAAGCGCTCCGCGAGTTGGCGGCGAGAAGTCTGATTCTTATGCTGA
>JANMJR010000447.1:0-7053 GCA_031371465.1 Pseudomonadota bacterium | reverse complement strand
TCAGTTACGCCGAAATCGACGCACCCCACGGCCACGACGCATTTTTGCTCGACGATCCGCGCTACATGGGTATGGTCGAAGCTTACTACCAACGTATCGCAGCGGAGGTGGGCGCATGATGGGCCGGCCGGATTTTGACGCCATCGCGAGTTGGATTCGCCCCGCATCGCGGGTGTTGGATTTGGGCTGCGGCAACGGCGATTTGCTCAAATACCTCACGGAAAAACGCGCGGCGAAAGGTTATGGCGTCGAGATCAATGACGACAATCTACTGGCCAGCGTGCGCCGCGGCATTAACGTGATTCAGATGGATTTGGAAAGCGGCCTGAGTGTTTTCGAATCGAATTCCTTTGACTACGTGGTGCTGTCGCAGACCTTGCAGGCGGTGCAGCAAACCGAGTTGATCGTGAAAGAAATGCTGCGTGTCGGTAAAGAAGGCATCGTCACGTTTCCGAATTTCGGCTACTGGCGACATCGCTTGGATATTATGCGCGGCCGAATGCCGGTGTCGGAAGATCTGCCGTACCAGTGGTATGACACGCCGAATATTCATCTGTGCACGTTAAAAGATTTTGAAACGTTTTGCGCACGCCTCGGTGTGCGCGTGCTGGAGCGCATGGTGCTCACCCGTGGTCGGGCGATCCAAAGCCGCGCTAATTTTTTTGGCGCGATGGCGGTTTATCGCTTGCAGGCTAGCTGATCGGCTTGGTAGAAAAAACAAACGAACGTATTTGGCAAGCGCTATTCACCCAGCGCATGCTGATCTGCATCTTCACCGGCTTTAGCTCCGGCTTGCCGCTTTATCTGTTGATCCAATTGCTCCCGGCGTGGCTGCGTTCCGAACAAGTTGATCTGAAGGCGATCGGTTTCTTCGCTTTGATTCAACTGCCGTACAACTGGAAATTTCTTTGGTCGCCCTTGCTCGATCGCTATGCAATTCCGCTATTGGGACGGCGGCGCGGCTGGATGCTGGTGACACAAATTCTGTTGCTGCTGTCGATACCGGCGTTTGGCATGTTTCACCCCAAACTAGATTTGTGGACAATCGCCTATCTCGCAACCGCCATTGCTTTTTTTAGCGCCAGCCAGGACATCGTGCTCGACGCCTATCGACGCGAGATCCTGAGCGACAAGGAGCTCGGACTCGGCAGCTCAGTCCACGTCAATGCCTATCGCGTAGCAGGGTTAGTGCCGGGCGCACTGTCGTTGATTCTTGCGGATTTTTTGCCCTGGTCGACAGTGTTTTTGCTCACGGCGCTGTTCATGTTGCCTGGCATGTTAATGACTATTTTCGTAACTGAACCGAAAATCATCGGCACGCTGCCGAAGACTTTACGCGAGGCCGTGGTTGAGCCGTTTCGCGAATTTATTCAGCGCAACGGACTGAACAACGCACTGCTGGTGCTGGCGTTTATTTTTTTCTACAAGCTCGGCGACAGCATGGCGACCGCGCTCGCCACGCCGTTTTATCTCGACATGGGTTTCACCAAAACCGAAATCGGCCTGATCGCGAAAAATGCCGGCCTCTGGCCGAGCATTATCGGTGGTTTGATCGGCGGCATTTGGATGGTGAAAATCGGCATCAACCGCGCGCTGTGGCTCTTTGGATTCGTACAATGGTTTTCGATTCTTGGATTCGCCGTGCTCACACAATTTCCGCAGGACAAGATCGCGCTCGGGTTGGCCATCAGTTTTGAGGCGGTCGGTGTCGGACTCGGCACAGTCGCATTTGTCGCCTTCATCGCTCGCACCACTAACCCCGCCTACACCGCGACGCAATTTGCGCTGTTCACCAGCCTTGCTGCCTTGCCGCGTACCGTCATCAATTCCTTTGCCGGCGTCATCGTCGAAAATATCGGCTGGCTTAACTTTTACTGGCTATGCATGTTTCTCGCCGTTCCCGGCATGTTGTTGCTATTCAAAGTCGCGCCGTGGAATGGGAAGAAGACCTAGCCCAATACCGTTCGGTTAAGCGCGTTTTGCTTGCCTCCCCGCATGACCTAGACTGCAAGCCAATATCCAGGGGCTGGCCTGTGGCCATGCGCCGCGTGGCGATGCCGCTATTTCAAATCAAAATCGTAGTCGATGGTTAAGGGCGCGTGATCGGAAAAGCGCTCGTCCTTATAGATCGACGCTGCTTTCGCTGTCGCCGCGATGCCCGGCGTGGCGATCTGATAATCCAATCGCCAACCGACATTCTTCGCCCAGGATTGACCGCGATTTGACCACCAGGTGTATTGCTCCGCCTCCTGATTGAGGGTACGGAACACGTCGACCCAGCCTAACTCGTCGAATAATTCTGTGAGCCAGGCGCGTTCCTCGGGTAGAAAGCCGGAGTTTTTTTGGTTCGAGCGCCAATTCTTCAGATCGATTACTTTGTGGGCAATATTCCAATCGCCGCAAATAATGAATTCGCGTTTCTCTTGGCGCAGCGCTTTGAGCTTGGGCAAAATCGCATCCATGAAGGCGAACTTGGCGGCTTGCCGTTCCGGGCCGCTGGAGCCAGAGGGCAAATAAAGGGAAATCACCGAGAGTTGCGCAAAGTCGGCGCGCAGGAAGCGACCCTCGACATCGATGTCCGGGAAACCCAATCCTTGCTGAATTTGCCTCGGGCTGCGGCGAAAATACAAGCCGACGCCGCTATAACCCTTTCTCTGCGCCGGGTGAAATGCGCTCGCTAAGTTTGCCGGGGCCAACATGTCCGCCGTTAAATCGGGAATTTGGGCTTTTAGCTCTTGCAAACAGACGACATCCGCCTTTTGTTTAGCCAACCAGGGAAAGACGCCCTTGGTAGCCGCCGAGCGAATGCCGTTTAAATTTAATGATATAACTCTCAACTATCCTCCTGATTGCTGAAATACAGATGGCAAACCTTTGTAAAATTTATATAATTTTTCGGGTAAACATGTTATTTTTCTATAGTTGAATCGACCGTAACAATCGCATGACCGACTTTCGCCAAGAGTTTATCGCGTTTGCCGTCGCCCAAGGCGTCATTCGCTTTGGTGAATTTAAAACCAAGGCGGGGCGACTTTCGCCCTATTTTTTTAACGCGGGACTGTTCAATGACGGCTCATCACTAGCCAAGCTTTGCGGCTATTACGCTCAGGCAATTGCGTCGGCAAATATCCCATTTGATATGCTGTTTGGCCCGGCCTATAAGGGCATCATGCTCGCCGCCGGGGTAGCGATGGCGCTGGCGGATAGACATAACAAAAATTGTCCGTTCGCCTTCAATCGCAAGGAAGCGAAAGATCATGGCGAAGGTGGAACGATTATCGGCGCGCCGTTAAGAGATCGCGTGTTGATCATAGACGACGTCATCTCCGCAGGCACATCGGTGCGTGAGTCGGTGGACCTTATTCGTAACCACGGCGCCACCCCGGCCGCGGTTGTGATCGCCCTAGATCGCATGGAGCGCGGCCTGACGTCGGATCTTTCGGCGGTTCAAGAAGTAGTACGCGATTTTGGTATCCCGGTGATCAGTGTCGCGACGCTGGCAGATTTGATCGCGTTTCTGAGCAGTCAAGCGCATTTACAATCCGAACTATCAGCAGTGAGAAATTATCGTGAACAATATGGCATTCAATAGAACTGACATTTGGCGTCGTGCGATTCTTTTATTAGGCTTGCTGATGGCGATCGCGGGGCCGGCGTCGGCGGAAATGTATAAGTGGGTAGACGAAAAAGGTGTGACCCAATACGGCGATAGGTTGCCGCCGGAATATTCACAAAAGGCCAACACTAAGCTCAATAAGGGCGGCATAACGACAAAAAAAACCGAGCGCGCCATGACGCCCGCGGAAATCCAGGCGCGCGACGATGAGGCCGAGCGCGTGAGGCAAGAAGCGATTAAGGCGAAGGAGCAAAAACGCCTCGACGATATCATGCTGGCGACCTATGCCAACGAGTCGGAAATCGATTTGGTACGGGGTCGGTCGCTTGAGCCCTTTGACGGAAAGACCCTCGCTGCCCGCGAGCGCATCAAATATCTGCAACCGCTCCTGGCCGATCTGACCAAGCAGATGGCCCCTTATCAGAGCGCCACCGGGCCAAAGAAAACAGCGCCGCCCAGACTTGCCAAGGAATTTGACGCCAAGAAAAAGGAGATTAGCGATTTGGCGCGCTCCATCAAAAACCTGGAGACCGACAAAGCCGCGGTAGTGACCAAATACTCACAGGCCAAACAACGCTTTCGCGAAATCGCGGCGGCCGGCGGTGCGGGCAAACGGTTGGACAGCGCCGCGGCGAAGGCTAATCTGCCGACGTGGGTGGACGTGAACAGCGAGGTCGCCCAGAGTTGCCTGAGAAATTGGCAAGAGACCTTAGGCGACGGGGTCTATGGGGTGTTTGCCGAGATCAAGCAGGCCGGCCAATTGGCCGATCTCATTCTGGAAACCCGGTTACGCAAGAAAACCGGCGAATTCGCGAACGCCAAAGCCACCTGTCCGATGCGCGCCGACGGCAGCTTCGACCAAGAAGCCATTCGCGCCAAGCGTGCGCAGTATGCGAAGGCGAACGCGGGCTAGGTGGATAGTTTGCGTTTTAACAAATCGTTGAGCTGTTGCGGATTGGCTTTGCCCTGGCTCGCCTTCATGGCCTGACCGACGAAGAATCCAAATACCTTTTCTTTTCCGGCGCGATACTCGGCGACTTGCCCCGCATTGTTGGCGATGAGGTCGTCGATGATTTTTTCCAACGCGCCGCTGTCGGAGATTTGCTTTAAGCCGCGCGCTTCGATAATGGTATCGGCATCCTTATCTTCATTCCACATGGCTGAGAAAACTTCTTTGGCCATCTTGCCGGAAATCGTGGCGTCAGCAATGCGGCGCATCAAGCCCGCTAGTCGCCCACTCGAAATTTTGCTGGATCGGATATCCAAACTCGATTCGTTTAGCGCGCTGGCAAGGTCGCCCATGACCCAGTTTGCGCAAAGTTTAGCTTCCGCGCCCGAGGCTTTTACCAGTAATTCGAAATACTCCGCCGTATCTCGGTCGGCGGTCAATGCATCCGCGTCGTAAGGCGTTAGGCCATATTGCGTGGTGAATCGCGCACGCATCGCAGCGGGCAATTCCGGCATTCGTCGGCTCATCTCGTCGATCCATTCTTGATGAATAACCAACGGCAATAGATCAGGATCGGGAAAATAGCGATAGTCTTGCGCGTCTTCTTTTGAACGCATTGAGCGCGTTTCGTCTTTATCCGGATCGTACAACCGGGTTTGCTGAACAATCTTGCCGCCGTCTTCGATGATCTCGATCTGGCGCTGCGCCTCAAATTCGATGGCCCGCTCCAAAAATCGGAACGAGTTGAGGTTTTTGATTTCGCAGCGTGTGCCCAATTCGGTATCGCCCATGCGGCGCACTGAGACGTTGGCGTCGCAACGGAACGAGCCTTCTTGCATGTTGCCGTCGCAAATGCCGAGCCAGCGCACCAGCGAATGCAATTGTTTGGCGTAGATCACCGCTTCTTGCGCACCACGCAGTTCCGGCTCGGTGACGATTTCGAGCAGGGGCGTGCCGGCGCGATTGAGATCAATGCCGGTGAGGCCATCAAAGGTTTCGTGCAAGGATTTCCCCGCGTCCTCTTCCAGATGGGCGCGGGTTAGATGAATTGTTTTTTCGCCTTTTGGCGTCGTAATAGTCAAGGTTCCGCCGGAGACCACGGGTAGCTCGTATTGGCTGATCTGATAGGACTTGGGCAGATCGGGATAAAAGTAATTCTTGCGCGCGAACACCGAACGCGGCGCAATGGTTCCACCCACAGCCAGTCCAAACTGAATCGCCCGCTCCACCGCGCCGCGATTGATGACCGGCAAAACGCCGGGCAAGGCAAGATCGACCACGCAGGCTTGGGTATTCGGTTCCGCGCCGAACGCGATTGACGCGCCGGAGAACATTTTCGACTGCGTCGTCAGTTGGGTGTGGGTTTCCAACCCGACCACGATTTCCCATTGCGTCATGACAGGTCCTTTGCCAGATCGGGCATCCGTTGATGCCAATCGGTTGCCAATTGGTACTGGTGCGCAACGTTGAGCATTTTCGCTTCGGCGAAATAATTGCCCACGATCTGCAGACCGACCGCTCGGCCATTGCCTGCAAAGCCGCATGGAATGGACATCCCAGGCAATCCCGCGAGATTGACCGCGATGGTGTAAATGTCGTTCAAATACATTTCAACGGGATCGCCGCTTTTGGCGCCAAGATCGAATGCTACAGATGGCGACGTAGGCCCCATAATCACATCGCATTGCTTAAACGCTTGGCCAAATTCATCGGCGATAATGCGGCGTATTTTTTGCGCTTGCAAATAGTAGGCGTCGTAATAACCATGAGAAAGCACGTAGGTGCCGATCATGATGCGGCGTTTAACTTCCGTGCCGAACCCTTGGGCGCGAGTTTTTTCGTACATGTCCGTCAGGCCGTCGTATTCCGGCGCCCGATAGCCATAACGCACGCCGTCGAATCGAGCCAGATTGCTCGATGCTTCCGCTGGGGCGAGGACGTAATAGACCGGCACTGAGAGTTCGGTCTTGGGCAGGGAAATTTCCACGGTTATTGCGCCGAGTTTGCGATATTCGGCCAATGCCGCTTCGACGGCTTGGCCGACGTCGGCACTAAGACCGGCGGAAAAATATTCGCGCGGCAGCCCGATCTTAAGACCCGCCAAGGGTTGGCCAAGATCACGCGTGTAGTCTTCTTTTGCGCGATCTAAACTAGTGGCGTCGCGCGTATCAAAACCCGCCATCACATTGAGCAGAATGGCGCAATCTTCGGCGCTGCGCGCCATGGGCCCGGCCTGATCCAGACTTGAGGCAAAGGCAATCATGCCGAAGCGCGAGCACACGCCATAGGTCGGCTTTAATCCGGTAATGCCACATAGCGCCGCCGGCTGGCGAATTGAACCGCCGGTGTCGGTTCCGGTCGCAACCGGCGCCATACGCGCCGCCACACTCGCCGCGGAACCGCCGGAGCTACCGCCGGGAACCGCTTTCACATCCCAAGGATTTTTCACCGGCCCGAAATGTGAGGTTTCGTTCGACGAGCCCATGGC
>JANMJR010000424.1:0-3774 GCA_031371465.1 Pseudomonadota bacterium | reverse complement strand
GCTGTTGTTGACCATTGTCGCCATGGGGCTTTGGGGCGCGGCCGCGTTTGCTGTCAGCAGTGCGCAACAAGCGCGTTTGGTGAACCAAGATTCGCGACTCGCCAGCGCGACCTTAGCGCTGAATGCTTCCGCGTTATACGTTGGCCAAGCGGGCGGCGCCATGCTCGGTGGCCTGGCCATCAGCTGTATCGGTTTTCCATTCGCACTTTGGACCGGCATCATGCTGCTCGCGGCGGCGCTCGCAGTATCCATTTGGGAAAGCTTGCTGCCAAGAAAAAATCGACTCGAAGACTTACCAACCATGCCACACACCGCGCGACCCCGATAAGCTGCTAACGGTACGCAATCGGGCCGCATTGCGCCGAATGTTGGTCGTGAATAATTGGTGCGGTAGATTATGGCAATGCTTACGGCGCAATGCTGCGCGATTGCGCCCTACATAATCATTTTGTGTATACTTCCCTCACCCAATCCAGGCTGAGCACATGACGTGGAATCGCCGTCGCCCGACGCGTTAAACCAAGCTGCGCCGCTCCCGCATAAGCTCGCGGCGATCCTTTATGCCGACGTCGAAGGCTATTCGCGCCTCACCGGCGCCGACGAAGCCGGCACCCATCGAACGCTTAGCGCCTATCTTGATCTGTTTGCCGAGACCATCAAAGCCCATCGCGGTGAAGTGAAGCATTACGCCGGTGATGCGGTTCTCGCGGATTTCACTACCGTTTCCGATGCGCTCCACTGTGCGGTGGCCGTTCAGCGAGCAATTAAAGAAAAAAACCAAGCAGTCCCCGACGACAAGCGCGTACAGTTTCGCATTGGCCTCAATCTCGGCGAAGTGATCGTTGATCGCGGCGAGGTGTATGGTAATGGTGTGAATGTAGCCGCGCGGTTAGAAACGCTGGCAGAACCTGGCGGTATCTGCATCTCTGGGGCGACCCACGATGCGATTGGCAACAAGCTGCCGCTCGTCTACGAGTATCTTGGCGAACACACGGTCAAGAACATCGACAAACCGGTGCGGGCGTATCGGGTGAATTTCACCGGCGAACCCTCCACTATTAAGCAAGCTTCCCCGGTGGTGCCAATCAAGAAGCTATCACGTCTGCCAATCGCGTTAGTCGCGCTGCTCGTTGCTGGCGTGGCAGCGATTGGCATCTGGCAATTTGGCTTGAAGCACCCATCCGCGATCGCGCAGGCGACCGATCCGGTGCTCGCTATGCCGACCGGTCCCGCCATCGCGGTGTTACCGTTCACCAATATGAGTGGTGATGCGAGTCAGGAATACTTCTCGGATGGATTGACAGAAGATATCATCACCGCGCTGAGCCAGTTCCGTGACCTATTTGTGATCGCGCGAAACTCGACCTTTCAATTTAAAGGCAAACCGGTCGACGTGCGCGAGGTTGGCGCCAAACTCAACGCTCAGTACGTCTTGGAAGGAAGCGTGCGGCGTGAGCTTGCCCGCGTACGAATCAATGCTCAGTTGCTCGACGCGAAAACGGGTGCGCATCTATGGGCGGAGACGTTTGATCGCGACCTAACCACCAAGGACATCTTCGCCGTTCAAGACGAAATTACATCGAAGGTCGTCGCCAAGATTGGCGATCCGCTGCGCGGCACGATTGCTCAAAACAAGAAAGAACAGCTGTCAGCACAAAGTGATATCCATGTGGAGGCCTACGACTGCGTGCTCAGGGGAAAGGTCTACTTCGATAGCTTTGATCCGGCGTTGCATAAGGCCGCCCGAGAGTGCCTCGAACGCACGGTGGAAACCCATCCGAAATACGCCGACGCGTGGGCGTGGCTCGCCGTCACCTTTGCCGACGAATATGTATTCGGTTTCGATCCGCGTCCAAACTCGTTAGCGCGCGCGGTCAATGCGGCACAAACGGCGGTGCGCCTCGATTCGGCCAATCAAATGGGACACTGGTTTCTCGCCCGTTCGCTTTTTTTCCAGCGCAACTTTGATCGGTTCAAAGTCGAGGCGGAACGGGCTGTTGCGCTCAATCCGAACAACACGGCGGCAATCGCCGGTGCAGCGATCTACACAAGCTATGCCGGCGACTGGGAAAGAGGCAAAGTGCTCATCGACCGCGCCTTGGCCCTCAATCCCAACCCACCCTGGTGGTACTACGTCCCTCCTTTCTACTACCACTATTTGAAGGGTGACTACGAGCAAGCGCTGTCCTACGCAACAAAGTCACACGCCGCCGCCCCCAATTTCTATTGGACTAACATGGCGCTTGCGGCCGTTCACGGACAACTGGGCCACGCCAGCGAAGCCGGCGCGGCCGTCATGGAAGTCCTTAGGTCGTATCCGGACTATCCGGCCCAGGCGCGAAATGAGATGGCGAAGTTCAATGTTTCGGCTGAGTTGACTGCGAAGATGTTCGAGGGTTTACGTAAGGCGGGGATGAAGATTCCCGAGACGGGAAAGTAGGAACGTAGGGCGCAATCGCGTAGCATTGCGCCGTATGCAACACGAACAATCCTCATACACAGAGTCAACCCGATGCCGCCGAGCTACTCGGCGCGACGATAGTTGGGCTTGGGTTAAGGCTATCGCCTATTTCGGCGCTCATCATACGGCGCAATGCTGCGCGATTGCGTATGGACTCCTCCCTATTTGCAAGCGAATTGTTTGCTGACTAACCAAGTACGACTGCTTCCGTATATCCGGCTTCTGTCTGGGATTTTGGTTGCATCCCGAGCCATGATGAATATCCGCTCACGCGTTCCTGATGGCCCTAGGCCAGCCACTCGCCCTAGCGGCCTTGGTTTCAGAGGGCCGATGCAATCGTCAGATTTTACGCGTGCCGGTCCGACCGGTTCGTCATCAATTCAATTCACTGTGCAATCGGGGTGGAACGCTCCTTCTTAGTTAACCCTAAATATTCATTTCAACTTCAGCCTCATTGCTATCCCGGCCGATAAGCCTCGCCCCTACTCAACACCCCCCCAATAATTCGCGCATTCTTATTCGCCAATGCGACCGTGGCGATATTCCTATTGCGCCGCTGAATCAGACCTTGTAGCCATTTACTCTTGCGGTCGGTTTTCTTCTGACACGCATTCACCACCGCTCGGGCACCGTGGATCAGTAAGGTTCGCAGATACGTCTCGCCGCGTTTGGTGATGTGCCCGAGTTGTTCTTTGCCACCGCTGGAATGTTGGCGTGGCGCCAACCCGACCCAAGCGGATAAATCCCGGCTGCCGGTAAATTGCCTGGCATCGCCAACCGCCGCGACCACGGCGCTGGCCGTGATCGGCCCCACGCCCTCGATCTCCAACAATCGTTTGATTCTGTCGTCCGCCTTGCATTGCTGTTTGATCGTTTCATCCAATTCGCCGATTGGTTGATCCCATTGTTTGAGTTCTTCGCCAAGCTGAAACAGCAACTGACGCATCAACCCCGGTAAACCATTCTCTCCGTCTTCAAGTACTTCAGCCACGAGCCGCCAGCAAGCCGCGACGCCTTTGACCGGCATCACCAGACCAAACTCACCCAATAGACCGCGCACTTCGTTCACTAAGGCCGTGCGTGATTTGATCAGCCGACTGCGAATTCGATGCAGCGCTTGCCCAGCCTGCTGGTCTGCGCTCTTCACCGCCACAAATCGCATCGTCGGCCGGATGGCTATCCACACCGTGAACCTGAAATACGCTCTTTGCTAAATCCACACCCATTCGTTTAAGCTTCATCTCGGACTCCTCTCTTCTCGTTAAGTGGTCAGGTTTAACCATCTCCACTTTGGCACATTACAATGCCGTCGG
>JANMJR010000353.1:0-8825 GCA_031371465.1 Pseudomonadota bacterium | reverse complement strand
ATCCAGGAGATCGCAATGCCGGCGGCAAAACTATTTTTGGTTTTTACCAGCGGGCTGTCTTCATATGCAGCGCCGCCGAGATGGGTCCACGACGCAAATCCGCCGACCCAAAATTTCGGGTAACGCTTACTCAGGGCGGCGAGCAACTGCGTGCCAGCGTAGCCGCCTTTGGCGTCAAAGGCCGGGCGTTGCGGTGTGGCGAACGCGCCATCGACGCCATAAAAATACTGATGATTTTTTTGTGTGGCGAACAACGGTCCGCCGGCAATCCCGACATTCCAACCTGAGCCGAGCAGCGTGTTGCGCAGGTCAAGGTTTAGGCGCGGCTCGAATACCCAGCCGGTTTGCCGCACATAGGTCAGATCCGTTGCAAACACGGTGCGCAGCGGTAAACGCAGATCGAGTTCGAGGTTTTCGTCTTTGCTTTTATGCAGGTGAATATTAACGGTCGGACCGAATTCAAGCGTCGGATCCAGATCGTTCATGCCACGGCGCGCGTCGTTCTCGGAACTTTTAACCGGCACGGAACCGCTGACGCTCATATCGAGTTCCGCCCAATCGCGGGTAAAAAACAGGCCGCGAATCTTATTCCGATCGACCTTGAGAAAATCACCGCGGTAAACGAAATACGGAATCGGCAAGGCATAAAATTGGCGTTCGTCGGAACCGCGATAGTCGGGAAACTGGATCACCGATATCCCCGCGCCCGCCTCCCACAACGGCAGTTGATCGGCCAGCGTCGGCGTGGCGATCGCGGCGAGCAATACCAGCGCGCAAGCTTCCGGATTTAATTTTCTAAACATACTCGCATCTTCGGTTTGGACAGGCATTGTAACCGAGCTTTGCGTGCCACCAACACCTATCGCCAGCCGCCAAGCGGGGTGCGGCTTGCCGCGAACATCGCGCCACGAGGCAGGCAGGGCGCGGGCCCTAGCCTTGGCAGTGGCATTGTGACGTGATCAACTCGCCTCGCCCTTTATGCGGATGTCAGGACGACAAGCCAAACCACCACCACATTGAGCAACGACAAAAATACCGCAGCGCTGCCCATGTCCTTGGCGCGTTTCGCCAACTGGTGGTTTTCCAGCGAGATGCGATCGACCGCTGCTTCGACTGCCGAGTTGAGCAACTCGACAATCAACACGAGCATGACGCTGGCGATCATCACCGCCTTAGCGTAACCGGGCACATGGCAAAACCAGGCGATGGGAACCAGGATGACAGCGAGGATGAGTTCCTGGCGGAAGGCATCCTCGTTTTTTAGCGCGGCGACCAGACCCTCAGTGGAATAGCCCAAGGCGCGCCAAATGCGCGCCAGCCCCGTTTTGCCCTTATGCGGACTCTCGTCCATCGCGACCGGAATTATAGCGCCGCAAGGGCCGCGTCGTAATTGGGTTCCTGGGCGATCTCCGGCACCAATTCCGCGTGTGTCACTTTGTTATTTTCGTCGAGCACCACCACGCCGCGCGCCGTCAGGCCGCGCAGCGGGCCGTCGGCAATATCGACACCGTATTTAGTATGGAAATCTTTGCTGCGAAAGGTCGACAGGGTAACCACATCTTTCAAGCCCTCGGCGCCGCAAAAACGGCTCATGGCAAACGGCAGATCGGCGGCGATGACCAACACCACGGTATTGTTCATGGCGCTCGCCTTCTCGTTGAACACGCGGGTGGATTTAGCGCAAGTCGGCGTATCCAGGCTTGGGACGATGTTCAGCACTTTGCGCTTACCGGCATAGCTGGCAAGGGACACATCGCTGAGGTCGCCCGCAGTCAGTTTGAAATCCGGCGCGCTGTCACCGGTTTTGGGAAAGTTTCCGCCGACATTGACGGGATTGCCTCTAAGCGTAACGGTTGCCATAAATGACTCCTATGTAAATTCGATTCGGAAGCGGAATTTTAAGCTAAAGTGGCGCGACTAGTCGGATGGTTGCGCCGTCAAGGTTTGATAGGCGGCGGCGCTCATTGGCGCGTTCAACTCCTGGGTGTCGGCGATCTTGATCTTGAATATCCAGGCTTCGTACGGTGCTTGATTGATCCGCTCGGGTGTGGCTTGCAACACAGAATTAATTTCCATCATGGCGCCAGATAGTGGAGCGAACACCTCGCTGACCGACTTAACCGATTCGACCCAAGCACAGGCTTCATCATGGGCAACGGATGTTCCAAGGGGCGGAAATTCCACGAATCCAATATCGCCCAGCGCTGCCTGGGCAAAATCCGTGATGCCCACGGCAACGTTGCCGTCGCGCTCGACTGCAACCCACTGAAGGCTGGGGGAATAAAGTAAATCGGTCGGGGTTTGGGACAACTCGGACTCTCAAAAAAATGCTACGGGTAGAAGACAAACAGCCGATACCCGACTGCACTTAAGTTTATCAATTCCAAGCGCAAGCGTATATTCGCTTCTTGCAACGACGCGATGCCGCGCTCGATTTGGGTTTTATCGACGAGGTAGTCAGCCGGATGGAAAATGCGTTTTACCATGGGCTGGTCGACGCTATCGGTCAAGGTTAATTCGATGGACGGATAGGCCTGGGTATAGTTGGCGCGGTTACGCAGCAGCGTGGTGAACATAATTTCTCGCGGCCGATCGGGAATTTGTTTTAAATCGGATGATTCAATGGTAATTCCGTCGGCATCGCGCGGCAACGCGATGTGGCAACCGACCAGGCTGCAATAGGCCGTCAGAAACGGCTTTAACGTCGGCATATCGCGCGCTAAGGCATCGCGGAAATAGGTGGCCGCTTGTAGCAGCAATAGTAGCAACATGAGCGCCGAACCCGCCAGCCACAGCGGGCGATTGCGGCTCGTGCTGGGTTTGAAATCCGGATGGTAAAGCACTGGCGCGTCTAATTCATCGGTCGGCGCACGGGCACGGGTTTTGGGTCGATTTTCAATCGGTTGTGGCGTCGGCGTTGGCGGCTCGGGCGGTGATGAACGTGCCGGCGGCGCTGCTTGCACCCGCTGATCGGACATGGCCAACGTTTCCAGGCCATTGAACAAGGCGCGGCAGTGGCCGCAGCGCACTTGGCCGTGGCGCGCCGCGAGTTGCTGCGGTGTGACGCGGAAGCTGGTGTTGCACGACGGGCAGGTCGTGGTGACTTTTTTCACGGGTTCTTTTTCCCGGCGAGGCACACCCAGTCAGACTCTTCAGCGTCGATCTGAAGGTCGACCGCGTAGCGATAGTGGTTCATCACGCCGATCGCCTGATTTTTCAGAATGCCCGACAGCACGATCCAGCCGCCGGGCCGGGTGTGGGCGATGATGATCTGGGCCAGCATTTGCAGCGGATTGGCTAAGATATTCGCCACGGTCACATCGGCAAGCAGAATGGGAACTTGGTCGGGTAATTGAAAATTCGCCGCGACATGGTTATCGATTGCGTTGAGCCGCGCGACTTCAACGGCGATCGGATCGATGTCCGTCCCGATCACTTGTGCCGCGCCCAGCTTGGCGGCGGCGATTGCTAATATGCCGGAGCCGCAGCCGTAGTCCAACAGGATTTCGCCACCTTGAATATGCCGATCCAACCAACGCAGGCACAACAGCGTGGTGGGATGGCTGCCGGTGCCAAAGGCGCGGCCGGGATCGAGGCGCAGATTGATCGCGGCGGGATTCGGTATTTGATGCCAGGTCGGGACGATCCACAGACGCGACGATACTTCGATCGGTTCAAACTGGCTTTGCGTCAAGCGCACCCAGTCCTGCTCGTCAACTTGGGTGGTGCGCCGGGCGGTAATCAGCGGGATTTCCAGCGCGTTGCAAGCGTTCTCGATCGCGCCGGGGACGTCGGCAGCGGCGGCAAACAACGCGGTGACGACGCATTCGTTCCAGTAACCGGCAAACTCACCGGGCTCGGCAAAAATCGGTTGCTCTTGAAACGCCCCGTCCGCCGCATCTGTTACCGTGACCGACAGCGCGCCTTCCACGAGCAACGCGTCGCTTAGCGGGTCGGCAATCTTAGCGGTAGCGTGAAGCGCGACAGAAAGCCAGCTCAAATTGGACAACCGGTGAACAAAGGAACAGGGATTCTATCCCTTCTTGCCTTTGCGCAGCGCGAGCTTTTCTTCCAGGTAGTGAATGCTGGCGCCGCCCTTGATAAACGCGCTGTCCATCAACAAGTCCTGATGCAATGGAATGTTGGTTTTGATCCCCTCGATGATCATTTCCGATAGCGCGATGCGCATACGAGCGAGCGCTTGCTCACGTGTATCGCCATGGGAGATAACCTTCCCGATCAAAGAGTCGTAATAGGGCGGAACGACGTAGTTATGATAAATATGGGAATCGACGCGGATGCCCGGCCCGCCCGGAACGTGATATTGGTTGATCCGGCCGGGTGACGGCACAAAGGTGTAGGGGTCTTCCGCGTTGATTCGGCACTCGATGGAATGGCCGCGATAGACGACATCACGCTGGCGAATACGCAATTTTTCGCCGGCGGCCACGCGAATCTGTTCCTGAACAATGTCGATGCCGGTAATCAATTCCGTCACCGGATGTTCGACCTGAACCCGGGTATTCATCTCGATAAAATAGAACTCGTCGTTCTCATACAAAAACTCGAACGTTCCCGCCCCACGATAGCCGATGCGCTTGCAGGCGTCGACACAGCGCGCCCCGATGCGATCGCGCATGCGTTCTTTGATGCCCGGCGCCGGAGCTTCTTCGATAATTTTTTGGTGACGGCGCTGCATGGAGCAATCGCGATCGCCCAGATAGACCGCGTTCTTGAATTGATCCGCCAGAATCTGAATTTCGATGTGACGCGGATTCTCTAAAAATTTTTCCATGTACACCATCGGATTGCCGAAGGCCGTTTGCGCTTCGGTGCGCGTCATTTGAACGGCATTAACCAGTGCCGCTTCGGTATGCACCACGCGCATACCGCGTCCGCCGCCGCCACCGGAAGCCTTGATGATGACCGGATAGCCAACCGTAGCGGCGATGCGCTTGAGTTCCTTCGGATCATCCGGCAACGCGCCCTCGGAGCCGGGCACCACCGGGACGCCGGCCTTTTTCATCGCATCCTTGGCGCTGACTTTGTCGCCCATTAAGCGGATCGTATCGGCGCGCGGACCAATGAATACAAAGCCGGAATTCTCCACCCGCTCGGCGAAATCGGCGTTCTCCGACAAAAAGCCGTAGCCCGGATGAATCGCTTCCGCGTCGGTCACTTCCGCCGCGCTGATGATCGCGGGAACGTTGAGATAACTGGCGCTCGAGGGTGGCGGTCCAATACAAACGGATTCATCGGCCAACATGACGTATTTGGCGTCGGCGTCGGCTTCGGAATGAACCGCGACGGTCTTGATCCCTAGTTCGCGGCAGGCGCGCTGGATTCGCAGTGCGATTTCGCCGCGATTAGCGATTAGGATTTTTTCAAACATTCTGGGTGTGTGAAGAGTGAAGAGTGAAAGGTGAAAAGGAAATTTTTTGGTGACTACAAGGTCTTCTCTTCACTTTTCACCCTTCACCTTTCACGGCGTCAATCAACCGACGACAAACAAAGGCTGACCATATTCGACCGGCTGGCCACTTTCCACCAAAATTTTCTTCACCACGCCAGCGGCGTCCGATTCAATCTCGTTCAACAACTTCATCGCTTCGATAATGCACAAGGTTTGGCCTTCGCTCACCGTTTGGCCGACCTCGATAAACGATGGCGATCCGGGTGAAGGCGAGCGATAAAAAGTCCCAACCATGGGCGATTTGACAATATGGCCTTCTTCCACCGCCTCGACCGGCGCAACGATCGCAGCCGCCGGCGCCGCCATCATTTGTTGTTGCAGCGGGGCTTGCAGCATCATGCCGGGCGCAGCAATAGGCGTACCGGTTCGATTGATCCGAACCCGTTCCTCGCCCTCGGTGATTTCCAATTCCGATATGCCGGATGACTGCACCAATTCAATTAAGGCCTTGAGCTTGCGCAAGTCCATGGCAACTCCTTATATGTGTTTCAGCGCGTATGCGAGCGCTAGTTCGTAGCCCTTAGTACCCAAACCCGCAATCACGCCAGCGGCGAGCGGCGAAAGATAGGAATGGTGGCGAAATGCTTCGCGCGCGTAAACATTTGAAATATGAATTTCGATGAATGGGAGGGCAACACCCGCGAACGCGTCGCGAATCGCCACGCTGGTATGGGTAAAGGCGCCCGGATTGATAATCACAAAACCCGTACCGTCGGCCCGGGCCGCTTGGATTCGATCTACCAGCGCGCCTTCCCAATTGCTCTGAAATACCTCGAATTCCACCCCTGCCTGCTGCGCCTGTTGACGCAAACGCAGGTTAACATCATCCAAGGTCTCGCGTCCGTATATCCCCGGCTCGCGGGTTCCAAGCAGGTTCAAATTCGGGCCGTGCAGCACCAAAACCTTCTTCATGCCGCGAAGTGTGCCTAATTGCACCGATCTTGTCTAGTAATTAGGAAACTTGAACAATGGCGATTGCAAAGTCCGGCCAAAAAAAAAAGCGAAAACCCGTGACCGGTGAAGCAGACGTCACCTGAGACTCAGGTATTAATCAAGGTAGTTGGCCGATAATAGGCAGAAATAACCTTTACTATTCGAGCAACGAGCACAGTGGACTTTTTTCATCATGCCAAGCGCCGCGCAAGGCGATTTCGACCTTTTTAACTGTGACGACGCCCCGTTGCGAAACAAGCTGTGGTCGTCGATTAATCAGATTTTTTTCATGATGCCACGCCTTAGGGGTCCGCTCGACAAAAATCCATAGGCCTTCAGTCTCAAACGAACATCATAGAATCAATCGAGAAATCCATCGCGCCAAGAGGCAATAGTCGCGCCGCTTCGCAGGCATGTATCGACACGAGCCAATATCCGCGCGGTGTCTGGCGTGGGTGAATTTAAGGGCGTGGGCACGCTTGGTTGATCGTGTTATGTCGCCGATTGTTATAATCCCGATTCCATTGAGCGATTGGGAAGCCATGAAAGCACGGATTAAGTGGGTGGAAGGGGTTTCGTTTCTCGGCGAGTCCGAAAGTGGCCACGCATTCTTGATGGATGGCGCGCCGGAAGCCGGCGGCCGTAATCTCGGCATGCGGCCGATGGAAACCGTGCTGATCGGCGCCGGCGGTTGCACTACATTTGACGTGATTTTCATTCTTAAGAAAGCCCGGCAAACGGTCACCGACTGCGTGGTCGAAATGGAAGCCGAGCGCGCGGCGACGGACCCGAAAGTTTTTACTAAGATTCATTTCCACTTCATCGTCAGCGGTAAAAATCTCAATCCGACCCAAGTTGAACGGGCGATTAATCTGTCGGCGGAAAAATATTGCTCCGCCTCGATTATGCTGGCAAAAACGGCAACCATCACCCACGACTTCGAAATCCGCGAAAGCCCATGACGATCACCGTGCAAGAGGCGCTCAATCGCCTGATCGAAGGTAACGAACTTTTCTACGATGAAATGCTCGCGGTCATGGGACAAATCATGCGCGGGGAAGTCTCGCCGGTGCAAACCGCTGCAATGTTAATGGGTTTACGCGTCAAGGGCGAAACCATCGGCGAAATCGCCGCGTCGGCGCAAGTGTTACGCGAGCTCTCGACCAAGGTCGAGCCGAAAGATCGCAGTTATTTGGTCGACACCTGCGGCACCGGGGGCGATCGTCAACATACCTTCAATATTTCCACCACGGCGGCATTCGTCACCGCGGCGGCGGGTGCAAAAGTAGCGAAGCACGGCGGTCGCTCGGTGTCATCGTCAAGCGGCAGCGCTGACGTGCTCGAAGCGCTTGGCATCGACATCATGCTCACGCCCGAGCAAGTGGCGCGCTGCATCGATCAAGTCGGCATCGGCTTCATGTTTGCCCCGAGTTTTCATAGCGCCATGAAACACGCCGCGCCGATCCGCAAAGAAATGGGGGTGCGCACGATATTTAACATCCTCGGCCCGCTCATCAACCCGGCCACGGCGCCGAATCAGGTGATGGGCGTGTTTCATCCGGATCTGGTCGGCATTCAAGCGCGCGTGTTGAGGCAGCTCGGCAGCCGTCACGTGATGATCGTTCACGGCCTTGATGGCCTGGACGAAATCACCCTGAACGGCCCAACAATGATCGCGGAACTGAAAAACAATCACGTTGACGAATATCAAATCGAGCCTGCTATGTTCGGCATGAAATCCGTGCCAAGCCATGCATTACGCGCCAGCGACGCAGCGGAATCCAAGGCGATTCTATTAGCGGTTCTGGATAATCAACCCGGCCCGGCGCGCGACATCGTCGCGCTGAACGCAGGTGCGGCGATTTATGTTTCCGGCCACTCGGCAACGCTGAAAGATGGCACTGAACGAGCATTTGAAGTGCTGGAGTCCGGCGCGGCTAAGCAAAAGCTTGATCAACTGGCCGCGATTAGTCAATCGTTCAAAAACAATTGATCGAATTAATTCTCTTACCACCTAAAGCAACCAATGTCATTCCCGCGGGAATTCATTTGGCCTCGACTACAAGCGACGCCGTATGGATTCCCGCCTACGCGGGAATGAGGATCTGGCCTCGGGCCACGCATCGGCGTAGACGCGCATTCGAGTAGAAATAATGTCCGACATCCTACAAAAAATCCTGACGGTAAAAGCCGACGAAATCGCCGCCGCGCAAAAAGAAAAGTCCCTGGCCGCGATTCGCCGCGACGCCGAAGCCATGCCGGCGCCACGGGATTTCGCCGCCGCGCTCCGCAGCAAAATCGCGCAAGGCAAAGCCGCCGTCATCGCCGAGGTGAAAAAAGCCAGCCCGAGCAAAGGCGTGTTGCGTGACCATTTCGTTCCCGCCGACATCGCCAAAAGTTACGCGCAACACGGCGCTGC
>JANMJR010000302.1:0-10261 GCA_031371465.1 Pseudomonadota bacterium | reverse complement strand
GGATTTTCATTTTATCCCTTGCCTCAACGTACGCGACACCTGGATACGCGCCCTCACATTGATTGCCCTTGAAAACCTGCATGGATGGTTGCCCGTGGCATGGGATGCCGTGAAAGCCAAGCAGGAAGCGGATCGCAGCCTGGCCCTTGCGGGGGCGATGGGAGCTAAGCGTTAATTTATTGGCTCGATGATGGGTTTCGCTTTGCTCTACCCATCCTACGGCTCGCTAACGAGAGCCTGTCCCTACACCATGGGAAACCGTCTCTAGGATTTTGCTGATTTCTTTTAGAAAACCGTCGTGGCCGAATTGCACCGCCATTTTGCTCGGGCGACGCGCGACATCGCTGATTCGATATTCCCACACCTCACCGGTCGGATAGGTGACCCGGCGCAGCGGCTTTCCGACGGCATCACGAACGTCGTTCCGCGTAGCGACGCCACGTGGTAACGCGGCGAATGCCGCCTCGGTCAACACTTGATTTGCCGTCGTGACTTGGCCGTTGCCATCGAAGCGCACGATAAACGTCTCGCGCCGGGCATAGCCGGCCCAGTATTCCCACACCTCTTCGCCGGCGACGCCCACGCGGCGCTCGGTCGGCTCGCCCATGGCGGCGCTTACTTCCGCACGGGTGCTACCCAACGGCGGGTGGGCGACACAGGCCACGAGAGTGGCCAACATGAGGGCAGCAACGCTTCGATGAAAGAAAATACCCAAGGTCGTATTTTCGCTAACGGATGATGGTTTGGAGCCCGCGCCTGAAAAAAAGTTGCGGCCGCCGCGATCGATTTTGCGTTTCGGGCGTCGCTATGGCAGGATGGTTCGGCTATGTTCTATTCCACGCACGCACGTTTTCGAATCTCTACACCACGCAGGCTGCGCGCTGGGTTGATTGTGGCGTTTCTGGCGCCGGCGCTTCCGATGAGTTTTGCGCAAAGCGATGAAGCGTCCCAGCTCGGGCTACCCGTCACGGCTGACGTTGGCTTACCCGGCGATCGCACGTTGCAAGTGGAACTGGGGCGCCGCCTGTTTCTGGAACCGCATCTTGCCGAAGATGGCGTGGTGTCCTGTTCCATGTGCCATGTTCCCGAGCAGGGTTTCGCCCTCAACCATCTCGCCACGGCGTCGGGTCGCGGCGGCACAATTCTGCGTCGCAATGCGCCGAGTTTGCTGAACGTCCATCTGGCGAAATCCTTGCTTCGCGACGGCCGTATGCATTCGCTGGAAGAGCAAATTTGGGGGCCGCTGCTGAATGTCGAAGAACAGTGGAATCCGAGCGTCGAAGATGTGGTGTCCCGCCTCACGGCTCGTCCCGATTACGACAAAGCATTTCGATCCGCCTTCGCTGGCCAACGAGTGAGCAAACCATTGATCAGCGCCGCCCTGGCCGCGTATGAACGCAGCCTGGTCGCGGGGGGCTCCCCGTTCGACCAATGGTACTTCGGCAAAAACGCGAACGCCTTGAGTGACACGGCGCGCGCCGGCTTCGACGTTTTCCGCGCCAGCGGCTGTTGCCATTGTCACGCGATCGAGCGCGACCACGCCCGCTTCACAGACGATACCTACCGCAATACCGGTGTGGAATGGGCGCGCATCAATGGACAGCTGGGAACGCCGAAAGGCGTTCCCGATATCGGCCGTTTCGCGGTGACCGGCCGCGACGGCGATCGCTATGCTTTCCGCGTTCCGACACTGCGCAACGTCGCGCTGACATTTCCTTACATGCATGATGGCTCCCTCGCGACGCTGCGCGACGTGGTCAATTTTTACGACGCCGGTAATAGTCAGGATCCACAGCTTGATAAACGCTTGCGCCGGCTTAATTTGAGCGCGCAGCAAAAGCAGCAATTAGTCGCGTTTTTAGAATCCCTGACCAGCGCCAACGCCGAAGCGTTGGCCAAGCAAGCGCGCGCGCCGTTCGCTGAACAATGACAGCCCGCCGCGCTGCTCGGCTATACTGGCGCAATAACATCCCACTGCCTCAGAGGAATTTCGTAATGGAAGCGAAGCAATCGATCCGATACGCGCTTACTTTTTTCCTAGCGCTTGCCGGTATGCACGCGAGCGCGCAGCGCTATGACCCGGAAGAAAGTCCCGTTTGGCAGCAACTGAAAAAAACCGTATTTCAACAGCGCTCGATCAATGCGTCACCCAACAATACCATTCGGTTGGATATCAGCGGCCGCGCGGAAGATGCCGCTATCGTCCCCATCGTCATTCGCACCATCACGCCGCAGAAAGCGGAACGCTATATCAAAAAGCTCTGGCTCGTAATCGATAACAACCCGAGCCCGATCGGCGTAATGTTTAATCTCACGCCGGACAGCGGACGCGCGGATATCGAAACTCGCGTGCGCGTCGAAAATTCCACTTTCATTCGCGTCGTTGCCGAGACTAACGATGGCGCGCTGTTCATGGACGTGAAACCGATTGCCGCCGCGGGCGGCTGCTCGGCGCCCGGCGGCGCGGACGACAGCTCGGCGAGTATGGGCCGCATGAAATTTCGCCTCGATGATGAAGTCGAATTAAATAAACCCAATCTCGCCAAACTGATGGTCAGTCATCCGAATTTCTCCGGCTTGAGCAAACAAGATACGCGGGTGCAATACGTTAAGCACTTGGTCGTGAGTTACGCCGGGCGCGAAATTATGTCCGCCGATATCGATTTCACCATCAGCAAAAATCCGACGTTTAATTTCTATTTCTTGCCGACGGAAAAAGGCGAATTGAAAGCCGAAATCGTCGACACCAACGATTTGAAGTTTGAAACGTCTTTGGCGATCAAGCCGGAATCTTAGCTTTCACTACCAACGCAATGGTCTGTGAGCGCGTATACCACTGCAATTTGGACACTGATTAACATAGAGCGTGAGGACCTATTTCGATACGAATTGATCCGCAGCTTCGACGACATGAGCTGCCGTAAAGATCCGACGACGTGCGCTGCCCGATGTAGACTTATCCGGAAAAATCGGCCATCACCAGACGCTCAAGAGCACTGGGTTGAACTCACGCTTCAGACTTCAAGTCGCCATTTAGCGACGCCGTGTCACTGGTGGTCCGCGACCCTATTGCCGCCAGGGTCCGAACCGGCGAAGCACGCGCAAACCCGTCACCCAGCCAACGCCGAAACCGCTGTTTATCAAAATGAATGAGCCGCGCCTCCCTGCGGTGCTTCCTGACACTCCCTCTTTACGGTCAAGTTTTGATACTCCAGCACCGTACGCTCGCCCTGATAAATCGTAGTCGACATATAGAGTCCATGTCCGAATTTTGTGGCCTCGAAAAGGCTGGAAATAAAAGGCTCAGTAAACCCGCCACCTTATAAGTGAAAGGAGTAGTATTGCCCTCAGGTAGAGCGCTGGTCGCATCTTCACGTCTTGATAACGCTTGCCACTGACGGCAATGAAATTTACTGGAGTCAATTCCATGAGAATCCCAACAGAGCCTTGCCATTGACAGTCCAGCTTCTCGCCGCTCAGCAAAAACGCCCGGTTTGGCTGACAGGCCACATACGTTCCCGGGTTCGGCCACGGGTCGCAATCCTAGTCCATATGGAATTGGTTTGCCGCGGCCAAAGAAATTGCCGTTGAAGTAACTAATTTTACTTGCCGGCGTCTCACGGTATCTCGCCGTTGGGGTTACGGCCTAGAGCGACACCAGGAGAAGAACATGCTTATCTCCCAGAGGGTGGGGTTTTTGAAATGGTCGAGTTGGATGCACCTGACGCTAGCCTTTGCGATAGGTGGTTTTGCCCCGAATGTTGCTATGCCAGCAGAGCCGGTAATGTCTCGCGGCGTCTCCCTTACGGTAGATGCCGGCCGTAAGACGATCACAATAGACGAGGGCATCTCGTTGCGGTATGGCAAGAGTTGGACGCCCTCCGGGATCGAATACCGAAACGCGGTCGAGTTGATCTCCAAGGGCGTAAATGGAATACGCGGCGCGCCCGAGGCGCGGGCCGTCATCACAGTCGAGCGGCGCGTTAGCCATGACGAGGCGATCAATCGTCTCGCCGAAATTGCATCCGCCCGTCGCGGTACGGTGACCTACCAAGCCATCGGCGGATGGCCCGCCATGCAGCTGCGCTATCGCGAGCCACTGCCGCAGGCAACGGAAAAGCCAGGGCAACTCGACGAGTCCCGCGTGGATTCTGTTGAGATTGACAAGAGCATGGCAGCACACATCACTACCGCAATCGCCGTTCAAGACACGGTCGTTAGACTGGACACGACGGTCGCACCGAAAGTCAACAAGCGCCGTGTTCGGGACGCCGAAGTCGTCGTGCAAAAAGCAATATTCCCCCCGCGCAGCAAAGCCAGGGACACGGTCGATGAATTGAGGCGCTTGCGAAAGTTGATGTCACCTTCTATTCCCAAGGCCACGCCGCCACCGAATGGCAGCGCGGGATCGGACGTCTCAATTATTCGCGCAAAACCGCGGATGTGGGAAAACGACACCTCCCCAGCGGTGGCGCTAGTCGGCGGATTCAGCGAAACCGAAGCAGGCGTGTCGACCAATGGACTAAACATGATCGTCGGTAGCAATGGCGGCGCCAGCATATCGAACAATGGCGGTGCAACATTCACGTCGACGCCGGCGGCATTGCCTTTTCCGAATCAGGGTGACCCCTCTATCGCGATCGGCAGAAGCGGGAATTTCTACTTGGCGATGCTTGGTCTGCCGGGTGCGACGAGCACTGCAGCGCCGACCGGATGTTCCGCTAGTGTGATTTCGTCCGGCAACAACGGGGCGGTATTTGCCTTCGCCGGCAATGCCGCACTTTGTCCGGCGACAGGTACCGCGATGTGTTTTCCCGACCAGGAACACATCGCGGCCGATCGCACCAATGCTTCCCCAAGCCGTGGAGATCAGCTCTATGCAGTGTGGCGAAACTTCGGTGCGTTCAACGTCCTGGGAATCGGCTTGCCGGCAAACTGCAATGGCATTACGCAAGGCAGTGTTACGCCATCATTGTCGTGTTCCACGAATTCTGGCTCGAGTTGGTCGATACCCATCGCGATCGGTGGTGGGGACATTCCTCGCGTCAGCGTCGGCCAGGATGGGTTCGTCTACGTTGTGATCCGGGACGGTGGCGATATCATGGTTCACAAATACAGCTCGTGCAGCAACGGTCTTTTCGAGATCGCGGGATTTCCTCGGCGCGTCCTATCGGGGATCAACGATCCGACCTGCCCGCTAGCGGGTCTTGATCGATGCCATTCTGGATTGATTGTACCGACCCTGGCAGTAGATGACATGAGCGCGTCACACCTTTACGTTGCAGTGACAAAGTCTGCATCGGGTAGTAGCGCCAATGATGACATCATCGTTATCGACTCAGTTGACGGAGGGCTAACCTGGCAAACGCCGATCGTCGTCAATGGAAACGTTTCGGCGCGACGCTTCATGCCATGGATTTGCACGGCAGCGGGCAACGCCTACGTGGGTTGGTACGACCGTCGCGCTGCGGCCGTTGCGGGCGCCGCAAGCACCGATCTGACGGATTTTTTCCTAGGAAGCGCGACCACGCGGAACGGTCGGCTGGTAACCGACGGTGAGCGCAATCTGACCGGCGCCGCCGACGCCCAGTGTGCGAGCGGTTGGCCTGGAGCCCCCGACGATCAAAACGATTCCGAGCGATGCACGGTCCAGCCACAACTCGCCGGTAGGTGTCAGAACAGCAGCGGTGGCGGCAGCAACACACGGTGTGATTATTCCAGCGGGCCGACCTGCCCGTCGGGCGAGAGTTGCCGAACGGGGCCGGGCGCGCCCAAGTACGGAGACTACAACGGTATCGCATGTGGCCCCGATCGGGTATTGGCAAGTTGGGCCTCAGCAACAGCGCCGGTTGGATTTACCGGCCCCCCGCCGACCGGGATTCGAGTATTTGCCGACGTCGAAACGGTAAATGGAAATCTCACCGTGGTGCACAAGTCGATTCCGGCAACCGATCCCGGCCGCTTCAATGTGCTGATCGATAGTGCGGTAGTCTCGTCTTCGATAGCGAATGCCGTGGTTGGACCGATTAGCATTCCCGTGACGGCTCGTCACCAAATCAGCGAATCCGCTGCGGCGGGTACGTCATTATCTAATTATTCAGTCTCGATCACCGGGGACTGCGATAGCGACGGCACGGTTCATTTTTCCGCGTTACATCCGGCGGCCTGCCGAATTACCAATGTGAGTCGCGCGTATCAAGGGTGTCTGAGCGCCTGCAACGTAGCCGAAGGGACGTGCATGTCGCAGGCGCATAGCGTCGCTGAGCGTCAGCAGTGCATCCAACAGAGAATGGAGTGCACCGACAATTGCTCGCGCGGAAGCCTCACCGTCGTCAAGCGCATCGTGCCAAGCAACGATAGCGGCAAATTCGATCTTACAATCGACGGGGTCGTTCAGGGAGTCGGCGCAGGCAACGGAGACTCCACCGAGGCCGTGTCGCTCGAACCAGGCGTGCACTCGGTGGGCGAAGCGGCAGTCGGCGGGGCGTCGCTGAGCAACTACACCGTTACAATCGGTGGAGACTGCGGTCCGACCGGCGACGTCGCCTTGAAACCCGGCGATCAAAAGATTTGTGAAATAACCAACACACGCAAGCCAGGCACCGGCGCGGATGCGCACCTCACTGTAACAAAAATCCTTATTCCTGCGACCGATCCGGGTCGGTTCGATCTACGAATCGACGGGATAACTCAAACATCTAATGTTGGAAATGGCGGATCGACCGGGTCGATCGTTGTTACAGGAGGAATGCATACGGTAGACGAGCTTGGCAATGGCGCGAGCCTGTCCTCATACATACGGACCTTCGCTGGGGATTGCAATGCAGCGGGTTCTGTAACGCTTGCCGCTGGTGACAATAAGATCTGTACGATCACAAATCGAAAGAATCTGGGTCCGTGCCTGGCAGCGTGCAACGTTGCCGAAGGGCAATGCATGTCGCAGGCGCATAGTGTGAGTGAACGCCAACAGTGCATTCAGGACAAGAACGAGTGTGCCCAGCAGTGTAACTAGGGACGCGCCAATTCACTGCTCGAAGCGCCAAGTGGAAGGCTGACGTTCCATATCAGCGGTACGCCACGCCGCGACTCTTTGTGATGCGAAAAACTACTGATAATTGCGGTGCTGTGTTGGGCGACCCATAACGACATCAAGCCATCACAAATTGCGATTGAGCCGCTAATTACTGGCGCTTCCCGTCAAACTATGCCGTTCACGAATGTCCGTTTCCCTTATAGTCAACTGTCTGTAATACGGTTGCTAGTTCGATTTTCCGGTAAGAACTGACCGTCAAGTTTTGTGGCAAGACCGGTCATTGTTGCGGCTCCCCATGAACGGCTACTGTGGGTCGAAAGCTTGAGATTCAAGATTGGCAAAAACTGACGCTGCGCGGGTGTTCCTGATCATCAGATTGGGTGTTTATGGCGCCAGAATTGCTGATCACCTCCACCGGAATCCACAGCGAGGCAATGGCCCAGGCCAGCGGCTAGCCCGGGGTAGCCTAAGGGCATAAGGCTACCCCGTAGTGGTGCGGATCTTCAGGCAGTTTTCGAATACATTGTCTGACTATTCCTCGCCGTACGGTAACGCGATGAAGCCACGCGAATCGCGACGCGAGTTGCTGCCATATCCAACGGGAAATATTTTCTAAACTAGGCGTTTCCAATCCCGGAAGCTCGTTGAGAAAATTGTGATCTAAAGTCTCGTGCAATTTCGCGCAGGCTTTTTCTAATGTTTCGAAGTCGACGATGAAGCCTGTGTCCGCGTACAGCAACTTCAGCACGGAACGAATGCCCGTGCAGCGCGCGATATTCCTAAGCGCGGGCGGCAAAGACTATGAGTTCATCCCTGCCTCAACGAGCGCGACACCCGGATACCGGTGCTCATGATGATTGCCCTCGAAAACCTGCATGGATGGTTGCCCGTGGCGTGGGATGACGTGAGAGCCAAGCAGGACGCGGATCGCAGCCTTGCCCTTGCGAGCGCGATGGGGCGAAACGTTAGTTCGTCGGCTGGATGATGGGTTTCGCTTTGCTCTACCCATCCTACAAATTGGCGTGGCTTGGTTATCCCGTAGGATGGGTAGCGCGCCAGCGAAACCCATCGCACCGCCGCCATTGCCAAACGCCGCACCGGACGCCGGTGAAAAAGTTGCGCGGCGCGGATTATCCTGGGACTAAACTTTTACCGGTCTGAAAACGCGCGTACCGAGCGTTACGATCATCAGCACGACGGCGCCCGCCAAAATTCCGGCAGCGGCGTCGAGCAGCGGCGGTGTGATCCCGCGCAGCGCACCACCAATCGCCGGAATTGTCTCGGCGCGCCGTGCGATGCCTTCGATAGCATGATTCAGCGGCGGGATACCGTGAACTAAAATGCTACCGCCAACCATGAACATCGCGGCGGTGCCGATGATCGAAAGACCTTTCATCAGATAGGGCGCCGCCGCCAAAATGGCCGCGCCGATCCGGCGTTGCATGCTCGGCCAAAGGCCATCGCCGGATTTCTCGCTGAGAAGCAACCAGCCATCGTCCAATTTGACGATTCCGGCGACAAAACCGTACACGCCGATGGTCATAATAATCGCGATGCCGGCCAACACCGCGACCTGTTGGCCGAACGAAGCGGCCGCGACCGTTCCAAGCGTAATCACGATAATCTCGGCCGAGAGCACAAAATCGGTGCGAACAGCGCCTTTTATTTTTTCTTTTTCAAAGGCGAGCAGATCGACCCCGGGCGTTGCGAGCGCTGCTAAACGATCGCGATGGTGAGCTTGGTCCGCCGCATTACTGTGGAGAAACTTGTGCGCCAACTTCTCGAATCCCTCGTAACAGAGGTATGCGCCGCCGAGCATCAGCAACGGCTGGATCGCCCACCCGGCCAGCGCGCTAATCGCTAACGCCGCCGGCACCAAGATAATTTTGTTGAGCGCCGAGCCCTTGGCCACCGCCCACACCACCGGCAATTCGCGATCCGCCTTCACACCGGCCACTTGTTGCGCATTAAGCGCAAGATCATCGCCCAACACGCCCGCGGTTTTCTTCGCAGCGACTTTGGTCATCAACGCTACGTCATCAAGCACCGTCGCGATATCGTCGATCAGCATCAGGAGGCTGCTGCCGGCCATAGAAACTCCTATTCAGTTGGACGAATTTATTCGGGGATCGAATTCGCCATAATAGCTGCAACCCTGCCGCAGCGAATCGCGCCGAACGGTGACGCGATTCAGTCCCGCAAACTGCGGCGCCAGTTGCAGCCAAATCCAGCGCGAGATATTTTCCAGACTGGGAATTTCCAAGCCGGGAATCTCGTTGAGAAAATTGTGATCTAAAGTCTCGTGCAATTTCGCGCAGGCTTTTTCTAATGTTTCGAAGTCGACGATAAAGCCTGTGTCCGCCTGCGGCTCGCCGCGTAAAGCAACTTCAGCACGGAACGAATGGCCGTGCAACGCGCGATATTTGTGGCCGATAGGCTTGTGCGAAAACTGATGTGCCGCGTCGAAAATAAATTCGTAGAATAGTTCGGTCATGACACGTTTAAAGAAATTTTTAAGGATTCGACAAGTTCATAATTTTTCAGCTAGCCCGCCTTCCCCTTCAAGGGGAAGGCGGGGACTGGGTAGCCTAGGGCCCATAGGGATAGGTTTAATCTGTGAGTCCACGTACCCCATCCCCACCCTACCCTACCCTTGAAGGGGAGGGAATGCTCGCGAGAATTTTTGCAGTGTCATCGAATGCCCAACACTTTATGTGTCTGTACGCTCAGCCGCCATTCCGGATGAGCCAAACAATATTCAATCGCCGAGCGCGTATTTTTTTCTCGGTCAGGCCCATCCATCGGCTGCAAGAAAAAATGATCGAAGGCTAGTTCCTCGAACCGCTCCGGCATCGCCAACGCCTGCGGATAAACCAGCTTCAGCTCATCGCCTTGCGTCACGTTCAAAGCGGCATCGGCTTTCGGACTGACGCAAATCCAATCGATCCCTTGCGGCAATGGCAACGTGCCGTTGGTCTCGATGGCGATTTCAAAATCGTGCGCATGAAGCGCGTCGATCAGTTCCGCATCCAGTTGCAACGCCGGTTCACCGCCGGTCAACACCACCAGTTCCGTGCCCGTGTTCGAGCCGCGCCACGCGCGCGCTACAGCAGAGGCCAATGACGGCGCATCGGAGAATTTTCCGCCGCCGTCACCATCGGCGCCGACAAAATCCGTATCGCAGAAATTACAAACCGCAGCCGCTCGATCTTTTTCCACGCCGGACCA
>JANMJR010000300.1:0-20653 GCA_031371465.1 Pseudomonadota bacterium | reverse complement strand
GATTCCAATTTGGCGGTCAGCTTGGGATTCTTGTCGTAGCCGGGGGCTAGCGGATTGCCTTTGTTGAGATACTCTTCCATGGAGACCATGCCGTCGCTGTTCAGGTCGATTTTGCAGAACTCCATGAAATATTTCTTTTGCTGCGGTGTGTTGTAGGCGGGGGCCAACGGATTGTCCGCGGCAAACACCGGGTTTGCCAACAGACCTAAGCCGAGTACTACGCTTGATACCAATGTTTTAGCCAACATTTTGAATCTCCTATTAGTAAGTTAAATGTCCCAACTTTCTTGTCGGAGCCACGCATTGCCACTGAGCTGAACCCAGCGTGCTCCGTGGCCCCGTACGAAAGAAACCAGCAGAAAAAGACGCCCAAGCTCCAAAAAAACATGCGTCGGAGCGAGGGCGTACTGCTGGCTATCCAGCACCCACGCGCGTCGTCGGGACGTTGACGGTACGCATAGATGTTACTCCAAAAAAACTTGCTCATGACGTGTTTCTTGCTTGCCACCACCATTCTCGTGGTGACCGATCATTTCAGTCAATGGTAACGCCCGGTTCACGAAAACTTAAAATTTTTATCAAGGCCATATTGTATACGCAGAAAGACGCAAATTGGATGCCGCGTGACATTTGCCTATGGGCCAATTAATCGCCTGTGAAGATTTTGATGCGTTGTCCCATGACGGAGTTGATACCGTCGACAGACTATTGGGTACGATCTTCTAGAATTGCGGAGTAACTAATCCGGGCAAATTTGCCGTGGCTTTCAGCGGCCCATATGTCTTAACACTTCTTCCTCGCCCCTCCGGGTGAACAACGCGAGCAATTCGGCTTGGGGTGGCTGTTCGCTCATCGGCATACTATCGCAACACGCAAGATGTCCGATCACGCGGCCGTCTATGCGATCCAGTAGCGGTAAGCCCAGATAGCTATCACGATTGAACGCCCTCTCTAGCGGCCAACGATCGGCAAGCTGTTTCGGGATACCGAGATAGCTGACATAGCCGTAGGAGAGTTCGTTCGGGAAATGCCTGCCTAGATCGTGCGGTACGAAATAGCGTTCCTTGGGCTCGAAAACGATTTTGCACGGGGTCGGCGCAAGGTCGTATTCGTCGGTGATGAAACGCCCTCGCTCCCAACAGGCAAGCGTGCGTACGCGCGTTGGTGGACGATCCACGCATTCGGTGACAAATGCTTCGGCGACGTCGAGCGCTTGCGCAAAATGCATCACTAACATGCGATAAAACTCAGTGCCAAGCGCATTGGCGGCGCCGGCGGCGACATGTTGCAATATCGCTTCGATTCGTTTGTACGCAGTTATATCCGAATCAAGGCCTATCATTCGATACGCTCTGCCGCTGGCATGGCGAAGTGCGGCGCCGCGCGAGAGTACCCAGCGCTCGTCGCCGTTTTTGTGCTTAAGACGATGCTCACTTTCAAAGCGAGTGGTCGCTCCAGAAAGGTGTTCCAGTAACCCACGCTCAACGGCGCCACGGTCGTCGCCGTGAATGCGACTCTTCCAGCTCTCGATTTCGTCGTCAAGTTCATTGTTACCGAAGCCAAGCATCGCCTCCCAACGCGGTGACAAGTACATGGCGCTGGTGTCGATATTCCATTCCCAGAGTCCGTCATCCGAACCGCGCACGGCGAGCGCGTAACGCTCTTGTGTTTCGTGCAGTTCCGTTTCAGCCGCACGTCGCGCCTGCAATTCGCGAGCGAGACTGGCCTCGTTGTTTGCCAATCGTTGTCCTAAAGCCTTCACCCGTTGGATGATCTCTTTTATCGGTTCGTTGGCGCTAACCGCTTCGACCTTCGGAACGACGCCGCGCAGAAAATTGACTAGGCCCAATAATGGCTCATTGACGGTAGCGCCGAATATCCACCACAACAGCGCCAGCGTTACTAGAATCTGGCTCACCAGCCACAACAGCAGATCACTACGGTGGATCAATGCTTCTGGCGGCAGCCAGACAAAGACCAGCCACAGACCAAACGTCAACAAACATACTGTGACGCAAACCGCCAGCTTCATCCGAGCATACATAGCGTCCCCCTCTAAAGCTTAATTCTGCTTAATCGGCCAAGCATGCGAATACCGCAACCGAGCCAGACTCGCCGGCTAATTCTGAGGCTATGGCAAATAGGAATCTGGCGTCGCCCGTTTCGTCAAACATTAATCTATCGCCAAGCCGACGACTCGTCAATGCGCCACTCGGGGCGGTCGCGGGATTAGGATAAATCGCGATCAAATCTTGAAAACCGCGTGAAGGATTCGTGATCATTTCCGGGCAGACTTTCCCACAGGCGGCGACTTGCCCGTCGCTGGCCCGATTCAAATCCACACCCACCCTTTGGAGGCGCACAACTATGAAGTATCAGCAACCTTCCCGCCGCGGCCATTACCGCACAGCCTTAATCGTTTCCTTTTCCCTGTTGTATGGCGGAGTCGCGTCCGCTGAGGGCAACAGCCCCACCCAGTTGCGCCAATTTATCGGCGAACAGGTTGGTGGCGTTCAGAAACTGACGGTCCCAGCCAACGATGCCGACTTGCCGCAACCGCGACTGCCCAATGGCAGTCCGGATCCGTTCTTCCAAATCACCGAGGCCAAACGTTACCTCGGAAAACAGTTGTTCCACGACCCAGCCCGCATGGCCAGAATTCGGCCGGCGTTCGGCGGCATTCCCTCCACGTCCGGGACTGCCTCCTGCACGAGCTGTCACCTGGGCGAAACGGCATCGAAAGCCGGTACGCTGCTCAACTTCGCCGTCGGCGGCGAGGGGCGGCACTACACGGACGCCAAAGGCAATTTCATTGCGCGCCGGCGACCCAACCTAGCCATCCTCCCGCAGTTGCGTCAGACGCCGCTATTCCCAGGCGACGCGCTGGTGGACGAGCTGCCCACACTCACCGACATCTACCAGACCACCCGCGGCATCGTCATTGGCTTTCCGGCTCTCGGTCGCAAACTGCAAGCCGAGGGAGTGAACCCTGTTCTGCTGCGAACCGGTCGGCTCGACGCCTTGGACAGCGTCGGGCGCAATGCACCGGGCGTGATCGGCTCCGCCTTCAACAACCGTCTCTTGTTGGGCGGGGTCGCAGGCGAACCCGACGCCGCACCGGGTGGCCTCAATCCGTTCGGGCATCCGGCGCAGGAAAACGTGGCGCTGTTACTGCTCGACGCACACCGGCTGCTAGGAGGCGATCCACCGGGGCCGGACCAGTCCTCCGTGCTGCGGCAAATCGCAGGCTATCGCAAGCTCTTCCGCGACGCGTTTCCGGCGGAGGCCGCCCAGTCGCCCGGTTGCGTCCCGCAAACGCCGCCTGCGGCCGGCGCTTGTGATGCCCTGATCAACGATTTGACTGTACTGCGCGCGACGGCGACCTTCCTGCGCACCACGGTCACTCGCAACACTGCTTGGGACCGGTTCCTGGCCGGCGATAACGGCGCGCTTACGTCTAACCAGCGGCGCGGCGCCAAGCTGTTCTTCACCAAGGCCGAAAATGGCGGAGCAGGTTGTTATTCCTGCCACAGCGGCCCGGTGCTCAACAAACAGCCAAACGATCCCGACGTAGCCGGCGTTGGTGAGTTCGTGGAACAGAACTTCTACAACTTGGGGCTCGGTGACCACCCAATCCAGGCCTTGAACCGCGCGGCGAGAAACAATCCCAACTTCCGCGATGATGGCAGAAGGGAAACCACCGGCCGTGACAGTGATGCCTTCAAGTTCCGTGTGTTGACCTTACGCCAGTTGAAGGACGCCCGGTTGTTTTTCCATAATGGCTCGTTCAGCAGCGTAAAGGATGTCGTGAAATACTTTAACGCAGGTATGCCGCAGGACGCGGTAGCCGCCGCTGCAGGCACGCTGTCGGAGCGTTTCACGCACCCGCGCGGACCCGGCTCGGCGCCCGGCTTGGGGTTGAGCGAGGATCAAGTGGACGATCTCACCGAGTTCCTCGAGAACGGCCTCAACGATCCGGCGTTCGTGCACTTCGATCCCAACTGGCCGAAGACGATGTTCCAGTTGAGCCCGCCGGACTTCACGTACTCGGTATACCGTCCGGATCTCGCAGCGCTGGGCGCGACCGACGGACGGCCACTTAGCGGCAAGCCGCAAGACAACGACGACGCGCTGTCCCGCCGCGACATGGGGCTCGAGTTCTTGGACGTGACGGCGAGGGTAGCCATTACGCGGGTCGATTCCAATATCCGCGGTGGTGGCCGCAGGCAAGAAGATGTCTACAAGATTACCAACACCAGTTCGTCGGTGGTAGACACGCACTTGCTGGTAATCGCTCGCGGACTCTCCAATCAAATCCAGATGGAGAATCGCAATGGCGCCACCAGCGCCGGCGATCCCTATCGGCGAATCTTCTTGCCCAATGGGGTGCTGATGCCCGGCCAGAGTATCAAGGTGACGTTGCGCTTTGAGCAGCGGCGCGACGCGCAGTCGGCGAAATACTCGCTGACCCTGCTGTCCGGACAGGGCAATCCATAGATTCCCCGCGCATCGGCGCACGTGTTCCTGACTGGCCCGGGTCTGGCTTTCGAGCGCGGTCCCGGGCCAACTGGCGGAAGCATCAAAGGAAGGCTTGCCCGGTACGCTGTGCCTGCGATTAAAATAGCGACATTGCACCGCCGTTCAACGAGGAGGCTATTTTGGCCCGCAGCATTCTGGTAGTCGAAGATGATTTGGATATCGCGCAACTTGTGCAATTGCACCTGAGGGAACTGAACTGCACGGTCAACCTGGCGTTGGACGGCGTCGCCGGCCTGGCCGAGGCGGACTCCAAGCGCTACGATTTGATCATCCTCGATTTGATGTTGCCCGGCATGGACGGCTTGGAGGTGTGCCGGCGCTTGCGATCAAAAACCAATTACACGCCGATCCTGATGTTGACCTCCAAGTCGACGGAACTCGATCGCGTGCTCGGTCTGGAAATGGGCGCGGACGATTATCTGACCAAGCCTTTTAGCATTATGGAATTGGTCGCGAGGGTGAAGGCGATTTTCCGTCGCGTTGACGGGCTGTCCTCGACCAACCAGAAAAACGCGCTCAAACCGATCGCGGCAGGCGATTTGGCGATCGACCCGGAAAGGCGTACGCTGACCTTGCGTGGCGCCGATGTCGAGTTGACGGCAAAGGAGTTCGATCTGCTGTTTTATTTTGCGCAGAACCCGGGCCGTGTTTACTCACGCGCGCAATTGCTTGACCACGTCTGGGGCTACACCCACAGCGGTTATGAACACACAGTCAATTCTCACATTAACCGGCTGCGTGCAAAAATTGAAAAAAATCCCAATCAGCCCGAGTTTATCCAAACCGTGTGGGGTGTTGGTTATAAGTTTTCCGAAACGTTTTCCAAGTAGCGCAACTCGTGTTTCGAACGCTCTATAGCAAATTAGCGCTTGCCCTGCTAGTGTTGTTTTGCGCCACCGGCGCGCTGATCTTGTATGCGCTGGATATCATGTTCGAGCCGGGTCACATCGGCGTTATCGTCACCAAAATATTCATTGGCTCATTCGCATTTGCCCTAAGCGCCGGATTGGTCGTATTCGCCATGCTAACCGTACGCTTGCGCAAACTCGCCGATGTCGTTGACGCGTTTCGCAATAGCGATTTTGTCGGTCCGGTGAAAGTTCCATCGTCCAATCCGAATGGCGATGAAATAGATCGCCTTGGCTATTCTTTTGAGCAAATGGAAAAACGCATTGTCGACCAAGTTCAGCGATTACAAAATATCGACGAGCAGCGTCGCGAACTGTTGGCCAATGTTTCCCACGATCTGCGCACGCCGCTGGCATCGATGCGCGGTTATCTGGAAACGTTGTTGCTCAAGGAAGGTACGATTAGCCCGGCGGAACAGCGGAATTATCTCGAGGTGGCCGCTAAACAAAGCGAGCGCCTTGGGAAGCTCGTGACCCAGTTGTTTGAACTCACCAAACTCGATGCGCACGAAGTGAGTTTGAATCTGGAAAATTTTCCGATCGCGGAATTGCTCCAGGATGTGGCGCAAAAATTCCAACTCGCGGGCAATCAAAAAAATGTACGAATCGAAACCGATCTTGGCGATCTCATGCCATCGGTACGCGCCGACATCAGCTTAATTGAACAGGTCTTGGAAAATTTGATCGAGAACGCGCTCCGTCATTGCGCCGGTGGTGCGGTCATTCGTCTTGGCTTAATGCAGGCTGAGGGTCGGGTAACCGTGTTCGTGAACGACACCGGCTGCGGTATCGCCGCGGAAGACTTAGGAAAAATATTCGATCGCTTTTATCAAGGAAGCCGCAATCACGGCAACAATGGCGGCGGCTCGGGCCTTGGCCTTGCAATCACCAAACGCATCATGAACCTACACGGCTCCGACATTCAGGCCGAAAGTACCTTGGGACTGGGAACTCGAATGTTCTTTCAGTTACCGGTTGTTTAAGTTTGAATTTTGAGCTGACGCGTCAGCAGTAGCCGTTCCAGTTCAGCCGCTGCGCGTACTGCGAATATTTTAAATAGCTCTAAGCGCGGTAAATCTTGACGCATGGGTTTGCCGTCCATACAGGCAAAATGTCCGATGATCTTTCCGGTCGAGTCGAACATCGGAACACCCAAATAGCTGTCGCGATCATATTGTTTCTCCGCCGGCCACATATCGCACACGCCAGTAGGGCAATAGACGATCTCCTTGCGATTGATCACAGCGCCACAAGACGTACCCGCCAACTCATACTCAAAGTTTTCTTCTGCGAATTCACCACGACTATAGTATGCAAGCGTATGGGCGCGCGTCGGCGGATCGTCAACGCAATAGCACACGAGATTATCGCGGGTGCCTAATACCGTCGCGAGATTGACCATTAAGCGGTGAAAGAATTCCTCTCCCGACAATGAGGAAAGCCCTTCCGCGGCACGTACGATGGTCTCTTCAAGTAACTTACGTTCGTGGACGTCACCGTCCAACACGATCATTCGATAGGATTCTCCGTTGGCGTGGCGAATCGCCGAACCGCGCGAGTGAACCCAGCGATAGTCGCCAGCGCGATTTCCTACGCGATATTCGGCGTTGAAATGCGGCGTAAGGTTTTCAAGATGGTTTTGCAAACGCATCAGTACCGCCTCGTTGTCATCCGGATGAATCAGGCGCTTCCATTGATCAATCGAAGTCGGGCCGTCAACACTAGCAAAGCCAAGCATTCCATACCAACGCGGCGAGAATTCGATCTTGCCCGTTTGCACATCCCACTCCCAGACGCCATCGTTGGCGCGTTCCACCATCAATTTATAACGAACGGCTAATTCCTGCAGTGCTGCTTGCAGCTCATGCGCTTGCTGCGACGCCTGATGTACTCTGGCGTCGCTTGCGCTAGCCTGTTGCCGCAATGCGGCTAACGTTAACGCGAGTCTTTGCACCTCTACGATTGCTGACGGATTGTTTGTCGGAACTCCGTCTAGAAGCTTTGAAAGCGGACGGCGGAGGCGAAATTCCGTAGAGAATACCGTGAACGATATACAACACGCGATTGCGATTAAGAGCGTTACCGAAGCCAATGAGCCCAGTTGGGCATTGAACAAACCGAATATCACAAGCAGGATCAACGCGAGAATTGCAGGCAATATTACCGCGAGCCGCAAGCTATTCATTTAACCCTCCTAACGCCAAGTTCACGAGCCCGGATCCGCTTAATCTGGACCGCCATCAGCAGCGAGAATCCAATCCATGGTTTCACCATTTTTATTGCGTCTTCGTGGCGCAAATATAGCACGTGGTTGTGTTGTGTAGCGATACAAACGGGCGCTAAACGGCTAATTCGCAAAATCTAGGCGGGAACCTCTTCCGGATGAGTATGCTGCGGCGTTGGTTTTTGCGCCGACACCCTCTCTAGACTACCGGTAATCAAGCGCGCACCACCGCGAAACGTTAAGTAGGCCCAGAACCAGTCGAACATGACGGATATGCGATTGCGAACCCCGACTAGGAATCCAAGGTGAATGCTTCCCCACAACCACCAGGCCAACGATCCTGAAATTTTGATAAAGCCAAAATCTGCGACCGCCGCCTTGCGACCGATCGTCGCCAGACTGCCGAGATGGCGGTATTTGAACGGTCCGGGACTGACCTTGCCCGCGATTCGAACACGGATTAAACGTGCGACGTAGCGGCCACCTTGTTTCGCCGCGGGCGCCAGTCCTGGGACCGGCTGCCCGTGCCAGGCGTTGCACACAGCCGTATCGCCAATGGCGAAGACATTGTTCAAACCCGGCACGCAAAGATCCGCTGCGACTTTCACGCGGCCGGCGTTGTCGCTGTCCACGCCCAGCCACTTGGCCGCCGGTGAAGCAACTACGCCCGCCGCCCACAATACGGTGCGCGCGGCGATGCGTTTGCCGCTGACCTGCACACCGAAGGCGTCGATGTTTTCGACGCGGCTATTGACTAAGACCTCGACGCCGAGTTTCTCCAACGATTGTTGGGTACGGGCCGATAACATCGGCGCAAACGTCGGCAGAAGGCGCTCTCCTGCTTGAACTAGAATGACGCGTGCGGAAGCGGGATCGAAACTACGAAACTCTTTCTCCATACCCAAATGCGCCAGTTCGGCGATGGCCCCTGCCAACTCCACGCCCGTTGGTCCACCGCCAACAATCAAGAAGGTTAGTAAACTTTTACGGTCTTCTGGATCCTCGGCCGCTTCGGCGCGCTCGAAGGCGGTCAACAGGCGCCGCCGTACCTCGGTAGCGTCTTCAACGCGCTTCAGCCCGGGCGCGAAGGTTGTCCACTCGTCTTTACCGAAATAGCTATGGGCCGCACCGGTCGCCAACACCAAATAATCATAAGGAATCGACTGCTCACCCATCAGCACCAACTGCCGCGCGCTATCAATTGCCGTGACATTGCCGAATAGCACGCGGGTGTTAAATTGATCGCGAAATAACCCCCGCACCGGCGTTGCAATATCGCCGGGCGAGAGCGCCGTGGTCGCTACTTGATACAACAACGGCTGAAACAAATGGTAGTTGTGGCGATCGATCAGCGTGATTCGAACCGGCGTACGCGCCAGCTTATTGGCACAGGCGAGTCCACCAAAACCGGCGCCGACGATGACTACGTGCGGCAAACCCACTAACGAAAATGCCGGCTTGCCGTCCAGTTGTGGAAAAATTCGACGCAGTGAGCGATCAATGAAATGGTCTAGAGATAAGGCGCCAGCGCCGTAAAGCGCTAGGATCGCCAACAGCATGATCCAGTAGATGTCTTGCGATGAGCGCAAGTCGCTCATTTGCGTTGCCAGCATCAGGGCCAGCAGAGTCATTGCTACAACGCGCGTGCCCAGACCCAGCACGATCAGCGCAATGGCGATTGACCCAAATGCCGGTTGAAGCACGCCGGCTGAATGCGTCGGCAGAAGAATGTTGGATGCCGCCACCGAGAAAGCCCACACGATTGTCAGCAGCCAAAGCCGTATTGATAGCTGGTACGCGGGGCCGACATAGCGCGTCAGGTTTTTCAATAGACCCATGATCGGCGCCGCCAACGGCAAAGCGCTTGCCACCAGGCCACGGGAAAATAAATGATCAAGGGACACCGGCCCGGCGCCGCGCACTACATACCAGCCAAACAATAGCACCCAGAACAAGTGCGCATCCAACGCGCGATAATTGAATTGTATGACCAGCGCCAGGAGCAGCATCGACAATGCCGCGAAACGCGTCACTAAGCCGACGGCAAGCAGGATTGCGCCGATCAATTCCGTTGCAATACCCAAGTAAGCCGCCGCAACCGGGTCGATCCAAGTAACGGGATATTCGAATCGCGCCAGGTTCAGTGCATTTTCCCAGTTAGCGATTTTGACGACGCCGGAGACGAAGAATATCTGTGCCAGCCAAAGCCTAATTGCCAGATCGACGATCGGTCCGATGCCGTGCTCGGCGACGCGAAACAGCATGGCCACCCAGCCCATGATGTCGGCCAACCAGCGATTGCGCGCTGCGAAGGTAACGACTGGGTTGTTGGCATTCATATTGCGTTTCTAGCGCCGCGTTGCACGATTTGTCTCGTCGTCATGGTAGGTGCAAGCAAAGATGCAGCGCGTGTCGTTGTCGTGGTGTAACTTACAACACAGAATCGCGGCCTTGCTGCGCAATCGCAAATGGATTTCGGCGGCGATCAGCATGCCGATCGGTGGCGCCAGAAAATAAATCCATAGTGCCGTCCACAGATTCGCCGGCAATGCCGAACCAAAAGTGCGCGCGGGATTCATGCTCATACCAGAAAACGGCGCCTCGACCGCGATAAAACTTGCAACGAGGAATCCCGCAAACAATGCCGTATAGCGATTGAGGTTACGGCGATTGGATACGCTGAGTATCACCGACATCATGATGAACGACATGACGATTTCCGCTACAAAGGCCCAGCCCACGCCCCATCGACCGGGCACGGTGACAACGTAATAAACGTTTGGGTCAGACACGACCATGCGGCCGAGCAATGCAATCGACAGCCAAACACCCAATACAGCGCCGACAAACTGCGCCACGATGTAGGCAATGGCGTCCCACCTGGCGATCTTACCGAGCCGGTAAAATGTGAATGTCACCGCTGGGTTGAAGTGAGCGCCAGAGCGCTGGCCAAAAGGCGAATAGACGATTGCGGTGGCGGTTAATCCCATGGCAATGCCAATGAAGACGCGCCGAACCACCGGATCATCGATCGCTTGATGTACTGGCGAACCTGGGTACTCAAGCAAGGCCACGAATAGGCACGCGGAAATCATGAAAAGTCCGAGCTCCGCCGCCTCCATCAGGTATTCGGGCCAGTGGTTTGCGAGCGCGGCGCGGGCATCGGCCATGAATACCGCGCCACCGCCCCAGGTTCGTTGTCGCGCGCTCACGCTGTCTCGACCAAGTCGGGTTTTTGTGCGGTGCGCGTCGGCTCGCTCAACTGCTTCTTCCAGAACGTCGGAATATCGCTACGGTATTTGCGCTCCACCAAATTGGCGACCAAACCGGTCCAACCGGTCTGATGCATGGCGCCCAGTCCCATCCCGGTGTCGCCATGGAAATACTCGTTGAACAACAACAAGTCTTTCCAGTGCGGATCGTGTTGAAACGGACTATTGGCCGGAAACGCCGGTGTGATGCCTTGGGCGTTGCGGCGGAAAATATCCACGAGACGGTCGGAAATCAGCTTGGCGATGTCCTTTAGCGTCATTTTCTTGTTGTCCAGGCACGGCACGTTTACGGTAAATTTGTCGCCGAGGTAGCGATGGAATTTCTCGATCGCTTGAATCAACGTGTAGTTGGTCGGCATCCAAATGGGGCCGCGCCAATTTGAATTCCCACCGAACAAACCGGAATTGGATTCGCCTGGCAAATATTCAATCAGCGCCCGCCCGATTCCCGGAAGCGTACCGAGATCCTGGCGCTCGGCATGAATGCGCGATACGCTGCGTATGCCGTAGCTTGACAAGAATTCACCTTCGTTTAGCAAGCGCTGCAAAATGCGCGGCAACCAATCGGTATCAACTAACGCCAGCAAGTGCTCGCCACGCACGTTCTCGCGGATCGGACACGACGACACCTTGTGACCGTGATAGCGCCCGCGATAATGTTCTTCCAATATTTTCGCGAAGCGCGGCGCTTTTTTCAGCAGACGCTGATCGACCACCTCACAGGCAAACAGCGGAATCAATCCGACCCAGGAGAATACATCGATGCGGTGGGCTGATCCGTCAGGCGCCACAACTAGGTCCTTGAAAAATCCATCTTTCTCGTCCCATAGTGAAACGCCGCTGCCGTTGAAGCCGCCGATGGTGTTGGCAATCGCGAGGAATTGCATGTAGCACTGGATGGCGACATCCTCGTAGTCCGATTCCTCCGCGGTTAACTCCAAGCACATGATGGTCATATTGAGCGCGAACATCGCCATCCAGCCGGTGGCATCGGCTTGCTTGAGGGAGTAGCCGGGTGGCAAGGGTTGCGAGCGGTCATAAACCGAAATGTTGTCGAGGCCGAGAAAGCCTCCTTCGAACACGTTATGGCCGTCGGCATCCTTGCGATTCAACCACCAGGTGTAATTCATCAATAGCTTGTGGGTTACACGCTGCAGAAAATGCACATCGGCCTTGCTGCGTTGCACACGCTCGGCGCGAAATGCCTTCAGCGCGGCCATGGCCATGACCGGGGGATTGACGTCGTTAAACGCCCATTCGTAGGCCGGAATCTGGCCGTTAGGATGCAGATAGTCTTCTTTGAGCAACAGCTCGATTTGGTCCTTGGCAAAATCCACATCCACCAGCGCCAGCGCGGCGGTGTGAAACGCCAAGTCCCATGCGGCAAACCAGGGATATTCCCAGGTATCGGGCATCGAGATTACATGGGCTGCCCGGAGATGCCGCCAACCGCGGTTGCGTCCCCATTTGCGACCCGCCGGTGGTGCGATCTGATCACCGTCCAGCCATTTGGCGACGTCGTAGTGAAAGAACTGTTTGCTCCAGACCATACCCGCGAGTGCTTGGCGCAGAATATTCTGATCCTGCGGACTGGACTCCGGCAGCATCTCATCGTAGAAGACAGTGGCTTCGGATTCGCGCTTGGAAAAAATCACTTCGCGTTTATCGAAAGGTGCGGCCAAGGCCGCCCGCGACAGCGTCAGGCCAATGGTCACGGTTTGACCGGGTTCCACGGTCACAACATGGGCAGCGCTGAATTTCGTGCCTTGCTTGAGCGGGTTGACCGCGCCTTTATCGCCGTTGACGATATAGCGATGAAACGCATCCTTGACGTAGGGCGTAGGATTGGGCGAACCCCACAGCCGTTGCGCGTTGCTGTCGTTTTCGGTGTAGAGCGTTTCCGCTTTGTGGCGGCCATAGAGATAATACGTGCCGAGGCTGGGGTGCTCTGCTTTCACAGCCCAGTTCGCGCCCTTGGGCGTCGGCGTCTCGCTTAGATTGGGTTTCGATTCGTCCGCACCCCAGGACCAGGTGTTGCGAAACCATAATGTCGGCAGTAGATGCAAGGTTTGGGTTTCCGTGCCGCGGTTACTGGCCAGGACGCGGATATGGATTTCATCGGTTGCCGCCTTGGCATAGCGTACTTCGATGTCCCAATAGCGGCTGTCATTGAATACGCCGCTATCGAGTAGACTAAACGATGGATCCTGGCGCCCACGGCGGGCGTTTTCCGCGACCAGAGTGGCGTAGGGATACTGCGATTGCGGGTACTTATACAGGTAGCGCAGGTAGCTGTGGCTGGGCGTCGCGTCCAGATAAAAATAATATTCCTTCACGTCCTCGCCGTGATTGCCTTGATTGCCGGTCAGACCGAAGGCGCGCTCCTTCAGTATTGGGTCGACACCATTCCACATTGCCAGAGAAAAACACAGTCGCTGCTGCTCGTCGCAAATGCCGCCCATACCGTCTTCGTTCCAACGATAGGCGCGGGAACGCGACTGGTCATGATCCAGGTGTTCCCAGGCCGTGCCATGGGCGCTATAGTCCTCGCGCACCGTTCCCCACGCCCGCTCCGCCAAATAGGGGCCCCAAAGCCGCCAATCTTCGCGGCCCTCATGCTGTGCTTCGAGGCGTTCGCGTTCCGCGTTGAGCGCGCGTGCTGATTTCATTTCAAACTCCTTGGGTAACTTCGCAATGGATGTTTAGCCGGCTGCCATAACCATGGCCGCCGCAACGGATTCGTGGCTCGCAGCGCCGGCGCGCTTGGCTTTTTCCAGCCGCCACCAGCTTTCCAACACACAGCCGACAGACCATGCTTGGACCGGCGCGCCACGCGGAATATGCGGTGCGCCGCCATCGAAAATTTCGCTCACACTGCCTAGACCGGCATCGGACAAATGGTCCCGTAATGGCTCTAGGCGCGCCTGGGCGCGAGCCGCATCGCCATGCACACGAAATTCCGCCAGCGCAAAATGGCCTAACAGCCACGCCCATACCGGACCTTGGTGGTAGGCACTGTCGCGTTCCGATACGCCGCCGCCATAGGTCGACCGGTAATCGCCGTGGGTTGGCGACAGCGAACGCAGGCCGTAGGACGTCAGCAGGTCGCGCCCGCACTGCTCGACCACACGGATTTGGGTTGCTGCATCCAATGGACTGGCGGGCAAGCTGACGGCGAAAATTTGGTTCGGCCGAATCGTTGCATCATTGCCGTCGGGGCCATCCAGAACGTCGAACAGCGCACCTTCGACCGGGTTGATGAAGCGTTGAAAACCGACCCGCGCTTGCTCCGCCAGCGTGACGTAGTAGCTCGCATCCAAATCAAGTTGGCGCGCGATCTCCGCCATGGCGACCAAAGCGTTGAACCACAAGGCGTTGATCTCAACCGGCTTGCCGATCCGCGGGGTGACGACCCAACCACCGACTTTAGCGTCCATCCAAGTAATCTGCACACCAGGCGCGCCGGCGCGAAGCAAACCATCTTCAATATCTAAGCCGATGCCGTAACGCGTACCGCGGACATGCCAGTCGATAATGCTGGCCAGAATCGGGAATACTTGTTTGAGCGAATGCTTGTCTTGCGTCGTTTCGACATAGGCGCGCCACGCTTCGACGTACCACAGCGCGGCATCCACGGTGTTGTATTCCGGTTTATCGCAGGCGCCGGGAAACACATTGGGCAGCATGCCTTGATCGACAAACTTTGCAAAAGTGAGCAGGATACGACGTGCGGTATCGTGACGTCCGGTCGCTAAGGCCAAGCCCGGCAGCGCGATCATCGTGTCGCGGCCCCAATCGCCAAACCAGGGATAACCGGCTATGATCGATTCGCCATCGGGCACGGATTCTAACGGCCGTTTGAACACAAAACTGTCGGCCGCCAGCAGCAACTGATCGATCCATGGCGGGGCGTTCAACAACTCGGTGGCGATAACCTTGGCGCGACGTAGTTGCCCCGCGTCATGGGCATGAAAGCGATGCATGGCCTCTCCCAAATACACCGAGGCAAACTTTTCCAAGCTCGTTGCCAGCCCGACCCATTCGCCGGGATGCAAACTCAGCATCGCTGTGGCGACACAAAGGTGATTGTCGCGATCGCCGAGCCCTCGTTTCCGCTCCGCGGTTAAATCGAAATCTTCATACCAGTCGTGTTGACTGCGCAGATGGCCACCGCGGGTTCGCACGTACAGCGAAAACCAATTCGGGTGCTGCACACGCAATTCCTGGCTATCGCATTCGATGACGGGGTGAAATTCCCAGGGACGCGCGGCGCTGTGATGATCGCGCGCGTTCACCAGCAACGTCAATTCCAGTTGAAGCGGACGTTCCTGCCGCGGTGCGCCCTGAATGACCTGATACGCAACGTAGCTGGTGTTGGCGCCGGGTTCCATCCAGACACGCTGTTCGATTTGTACGTCGCCCACGGCATAGCGCCAAACCGGCATGCGCCCCTCGAGGTGGAACGATTCAATATGGCGATAACCTTCCGGGGCAACGTTACCGCTGCCCCAGCGATTAGTGAAGAGCGGAATGCGCTGATCACCATCGATTAGAGTTGCATCGGCTTTGGCGAAGACCAGAAAGCGCCCCAAAGGTGGATTGACCGGCGCGATCAACAGGCCGTGGTAGCGCCGTGTCAACGTTCCGGCGATGGTGCCGGCGGCGTAGCCCCCCAACCCGTTGCTGAGCCACCATTCGCGCCGCTCGGCTTCGACCAGGTTGCCGCAGATTTCACGCCCGAAGCGGATCTGATTTGGTAGCTTGGCTTTCATGCGTTTCCCCTTGGTTGGCCAACAGACTCGCAACGCGTAGCCCCCAGGCATAAATTGTGAGTGCGGGATTTACCTTGCTGGAGCGTGGCAAGACGCTGCCATCGACCACGTACAGGTTTTGCATGCCATGGACTCTGCCCTGAGCGTTAACAACCGAGGTTGCCGGATCGTGGCCCGCAACTAGGGTGCCGCACGCGTGCGCCGTGCCGGTGATCGGGATGGCCTTGACCAAGCCGATGTAGCCCAGCCCCAAGAGTTGGCGCTGTAACAACCGCACAAATCGCCGATGTTCCAGATGCGCCGACGGGATACGGCTCGGATCGTAGTTCAGTTGCGGCAGTCCAGACGCAGACGATGCCGTGACGCGGTTGTCCGGGTGCGATCCGTCTTCGGTTTGCAGAAAAAAACCGTAGACACGGCGGCCGATCATATTGGCCAGCCAGCGTGGCGCCAAATTCGGCAGTTCAGGCGCGAGTAGCGCACCGTCAAGCCAGCCAAGCGGTTGTACGCTGGAATGGGGCAATTGCTCATGGGTGAGCAGCGTGGTTTTGCGCAAGAGGTCGCGCTGCGGCCGCCAGGTCAACATCAGCATGGCGGTCAAAATGTGAAATTTATAATTGCGGCCGATGTGCTTGTAGCAAGGCAGCTTATCGGCCAAGCCGTTAATTTCCATGAATCGCTGCAGAATTCGCGGGCTGTGTAATGCGCCCGCGGCGAGCAAGACTTGGTCTGCCTGGTAGCGGCTGCCGTCTTCGCATTCGACGCCGTCGAGCATTGTGTTGTCGCCGTTCGCGGCGTTTAGGCTGATGACTTTTTTGCCGGTCATGATGTGCAAGTTCGGCATATTTTTAACGCGATTGAGGAAACACGTCTCAGCATCGGACTTTAGCCCGCGCGGTGACGCAAAAGCGTCAAAATGCTTTGCTTCCTCGGGATAGTTCAGGATATCCGGCGCCAAGCCGACGGGTAGCGCCTGTTTGCGCCATCCCGGATCGCGCTTACGCAGACCCGACACAATGCGCTGGAAGTCCGCTTCAATCGGAAAAGTGCGTACACTCAGAAGTTGTTCCGCCTGCTCGTAATAGGGTTCCAAATCTCCATAACCGATTGGCCAGGCTAGATACTGATGGCTTGCATCGGCCGCAAATTCTTGCGGGCTGAAGCGCAGCAACGCCGCGCCGTACCATTTGGTCTTCCCGCCGAGATTGGAGCGTTCTTGCGGCACGATAGTGTTGCCGTCACGGTCAGCCCAAGGATCGTCGTCGATAAACAGATGCCGCCTGGACACTTTCTCCACATCGAGGGTACTGCCATCCTTGGGCAGCGCGGTTCCTTGCTCGAGCAACAGGACGTGCTTCCCTGAGCAGCTCAGCTCGTAGGCCGCGGCAGAACCACCGGCGCCGGAACCCACGATAATGACGTCGTATGCCATGTTGTCTCGCTTTTTGCTCAAGCTTTCATGATCGAAGATCTGGCGCTACTTCTGCACCAGCAGCACCGCGTGACCATCAGGGTCCTTCACCATCAACGCCTGGGCGTAGGACGCGCCTGTGACATTGACGATATCCGGTGAGATAAAGGTCACATTGTTTTGCTGCAGCCGCTTCAATAAGCTGGACAGATCATCCACCTCCACCACGGACCGGGTTAGCGCCAGATCATTCGGTCGCAAGTCATTGGGCGATGGACGCCCGCCCGACGGCGTGAGGTATTGCAGGAATTCCAAGCCCGGGCCGACGCTGCGATCCGGACGCAGCCCGGTAATGCGCACGACGGCGCCGAAGGCGTTATCGAGTTGCTCTTGTGTCATACCGCTATTCACGCCACCACCTTGGACTTTTAGGCCAAGCAGGTCTTGATAGAACGCGGTGCTGCGTTCGGTGTTGGCGACAGTGAATGCGGAATGATCGATGCCCAAAAACAATTTGCCGTTCGGCTCTTGCCATTTGCGATCGCCCTTGTCGGCGGGAAAATACAGCAACTCCAGTGGATGCCCGTCGAAATCTTTAAATTTGTACGCCTTGATGCCTGCCGCACCTTGATTCGATTCCGGTATGGTTTGCGGCGTACTGGAGATTCCCGTTATCGGAAACTTGCGCACGTGTTCGAAGGCTTTATCCATATCACTGACCACCACGGCGAAATGCTGGAACCACAGATCGTTCGATCGGCTATCGACCGGGATCGGGTGCCCCCCCGGGCTGAGGTATTGCTCCAATTCGATCGACTCATCGCCGAGTTCCAGTTGCACGCTGCGTACGCGCGTACCGAACACGCCGGTGAGATAATCGAAGTTGCGGTCGGCGAAAGTTCTATCACTCACTTTCTTAAAATCCAGCGCTTGCTCGAAAAAAGCGACTGAACGATCCATGTCCGATACCGTGAGCACAAAACCGCGGACTTCCAGGGCGCGCGCGAGGGCCGCGCTCATGAATGCCAACACGATGACTAATGCGATGAGTGTCGCGCATAGCCGTTCCTGAAGAGTGGTGTGGGTCTTCATCACCGTCTGATTCCTTTGTTGGTTATGCGGCTAAGGGGCGCCTAGCCGCCTTCGCGAAAATCCGGATACAAGGTCATGCCGCCGTCGACATAGAGCGTCGCGCCGCTCACGTAGTCGGAATGATCGGAGGCGAGCCACACGGCGGCCTTGGCGATGTCACTGGCTTCGCCCACGCGGCCGTAGGGAATTTTCGTCAGCAGCGCCGCTTCGGCGGCTGGCGTATCCCAAGCGCTGGTGTTTATCGGCGTTTTGATGGCGCCCGGTGAAATGCTGTTCACGCGAATTTTGTTCGGCGCGAGTTCCTGGGCCATGGTTTTCATCAGCAACGTCACGCCGCCTTTGCTGGCCGCATAATTGGCGTGACCGGCCCACGGAATGACGTCATGCACGGAGGATATGCAGATAATTTTGCCGGCCGCGCTGGATATTTCCGGGGCCACGCCGCGCCGCAAAAACTCGCGAACCGCTTCGCGGGCACAGAGAAATTGCCCGGTTAAGTTAATGCCGATGACTGTGTTCCATTGCTCCAGCGACATGTCGTGAAACGCCGCGTCGCGCTGCAGTCCCGCGTTGTTGACCAAAATATCGATGCTGCCGAAATGTTCAAACATGGTGCGGAACATCGCCTGCACTTCATATTCCTTGCTGACGTCGGCCTGGATCGCAATGGCTTTGCCGCCCTCCTTGCGAATGTCATCGACCACCTCACGGGCATGCTCTTCGCCCACAACGTAATTAATCACCACCGTCGCACCCGCCTGCGCCAGCCCGCGGGCGATGCCTTCGCCGATACCGGAATTGGCGCCGGTCACCAGCGCACGCTGACCACTTAAGTCGCGTGCCGCACTTTTTGTTGTGGTTGAATACATCGCCGCCTCAGCTTGAATACTTCTTGCTAATCACGTGATCCAGCGCCAGCTTGCCGGGGCCATGCATGAAGGTGACCAACAGCAGCAGCCCCCAATATTGGTGATCCTTCAGACCCACTTCGCCCAGATCAGGATAGGAGATCACGGCGATGATGTTGAACACGAACAGCGCCGCGGCGGCGAAACGCCCGCCCAAGCCGAGCACCAAAAAAACCGGTAGCGCAAGTTCCGCCGCCGTGCCCATATAAGCCGCGATATGCGGCGGCAACAGCGGCACCTGATATTCGTTCTCGAACAAGAACAGCGTTGAATTCCAATTGGCAATTTTGGTCAACCCTGCCTTGAAAAAAACCATGCCGACCAAAACACGCAGCCCTAAATCAAGCACCGGCGCGGCGTACGTGTTGATCAACCGAATAGCGTTTTGCCCCAAGCCCACCAGCCCGCCGGGCGATTGCGTACTGTGTGATTGCTTCATTGCCAGATCCATTTACATCTCCCGACGATCAGTTCGATGCCGGCTTCCGACGTACGCCGCAAGCCGGCCTCCCGACTACTCAGCCTCCCTTGCCGCCCGGGTGAGCGTCCTTGGACATTTGCAGACGCCCGCCGGCAATGCGCTCGCAAGTACCCTTGGGCACCAGGATCCAGGCTTCCGCATCGTTGTCCTTCTTCGAGGCGCCGGCACAGGAACTCACGCTGGTGCCGCAATCGTTTTTGCCGGCTTTGACGATGCCGGCGCATTTTTCCTGATCGCCCTTTTCGGCGGCCTGGACTTGATTCGCGGCCGCGGCAATGCCGAGCGCAATCAGGCTGGCGAAAGCGGAGTGGATGAGACGAGTGGATGTGTTCATGCTGGTTCCTTTCAATTGAGTGTTAACAAAACGGATCGAGCTATGCAAAACGAAGTATGGGAAACGAAGATCACCGCGCTTTCACGGAAAGTTAAAATTTCTATCACGGCGCTTGGCGCTCAGTCCCAGGATTCCGTGACAACGGCTTCATACTGTGGCGTCACCATGCCCGACATTTCGATCATGCGCTTCAATTCCGATTCGAAGCTGTCGAAGTCTTCTTCGTCCTCGATAAAACCGACGATCTGGCGGCTGGCGTTGGGTAATTTCACGCTCACTCTGACCGGGCGGTGAAAAAATCGGTTAATCGCTTGCTGAGCATTCATGTTCATTCTCCTTTCAGTGGTTGATTTGATCGCGCACCCTAGCGCACGGTAAGCAGTCTCTCAGCGACGCGTCACGGACGTTTCACAGATAGTTAACAATTTCGTCACGCGTAAAATTCGTGGCATCATGGCTGGGAACCCCGTGGAACGATCCTCTCCAGGCAATACACGCTGCAAGGTAATGGCGCGAGGTGGCCCTAGGCCAGCCCCCCACCCTGTATCCATGCGCCGCCTGACGCTACACGTTGAAGTGAAGAACGCATCGCCACCTTCGCGCAAACGGGCGCACGAAATTTGGCTGACAGTCGATGCGCATACGGTAAAATGAAGGCCATTCTATTGAGGAGAACAGCATGGCAACACCACGTAAAGTCATCATTACCTGT
>JANMJR010000284.1:0-5472 GCA_031371465.1 Pseudomonadota bacterium | reverse complement strand
GAGCTTTCCGGATCTGGACGGAAAACCCCGCGCCCTCGGCGAATGGCAAGGTAAAGTGATGGTGCTCAACTTATGGGCCACCTGGTGCGAACCGTGCCGCGAGGAAATTCCGGTGATGGTGAAGCTGCAAGAAAAATACCGGGACCAAGGCCTCACCTTCATCGGTTTAGCCATGGACGACCAAGCGCCGGTGGAAAAATTCGCGAAAGAAATGCGTATCAACTACCCAATCCTCATGGGCGATATCGCGATCGGTGAGTTCGGCCAACGCCTCGGCAATAAAAACGGCGGCCTGCCCTACACCGTCATCATCGACCGCTCAGGAAAAATCATCACGACCAAACTAGGCGGGGTTGACGAAAAATTTCTCGAGCAGGAGTTGCAGCCGCTACTACAGAGCAAAATCTAGCGCTAGGCCAAGAGGCGCGTGGTTGTTGGCTTCCAGGCCATGCCTGACTGCGAGGCAAGCTGGATGTAGATTGTAGACCATATACTTCAAAGCAATTCACCGCTCAAGCGGTCTGGGTTTTCAAGGCTATTTGATCGAATAATGCCCATCGACCAGAACCCTCGGCAAACTCCCCATTTTTTTGCTTTTGACAAGATAGGCAGTTCTTTTTTATAATCACATGTTTCGCAGCGCAAATTGCTAGGGATTTCCCCATGAAGACGTTTTCCGCCAAGGCGCATGAAGTTAAGCGCGACTGGTTTATTATCGATGCTAACGAGCAGGTTCTCGGGCGCTTGGCGGCCCAAATCGCTCTGCGCTTACGTGGTAAGCATAAACCCATTTTCACGCCCCACGTTGATACCGGCGATTTCATCGTCGTGGTCAACGTGGAGAAATTGCGCGTCACCGGCAATAAAGGCGAAGACAAAAAGTATTACCGGCATAGCACCTATCCGGGCGGTATTTCCGAGACAAACTTCAACAAGATGCAAGCGCGTTTCCCGCGCCGCGTGCTGGAGAAAGCGGTCAAGGGCATGTTGCCCAAAGGCCCTCTCGGCTACGCGATGATTAAAAAACTCAAAGTGTATTCCGGGGAAAGTCATCCCCACGAGGCGCAACAGCCGCAACCCCTTACGGTATAAGGAAATAAGATGATTGGTAATTATTACTACGGAACGGGTCGGCGCAAGAGTTCGGTCGCGCGAGTGTTCATCAAGGCAGGCAACGGCAATATCATTGTTAACGAAAAACCAGTTGATCTGTATTTTTCCCGCGAAACTGGTCGCATGATCGTGCGCCAGCCGTTGGAACTGACCAACAACGTCGGCTCGTTTGATGTGATGGTTACCGTGGCCGGGGGAGGTGAATCGGGCCAAGCCGGCGCTATTCGCCACGGCATTACCCGCGCCTTGATCGACTACGATGCAGCGTTGAAGGCGGCGCTCAAAAAAGCGGGGCTGGTTACTCGCGATGCCCGCGAAGTGGAACGTAAGAAAGTGGGCTTGCGCAAAGCGCGTCGCGCGAAGCAGTTCTCGAAGCGATAAAGCGGTCGGTTCGCTGCGAAAAGGCCGCCGCTTCGGGCGGCCTTTTTGTTTTTGGTTTTACCTACTCATTCTTAGCTAGAGAGGTTGGCAATGATCAAAATCGGTATTGTCGGCGGCACGGGTTACACCGGCGTAGAACTACTACGCATCCTGGCACAGCATCCGCAGGCACAACTTGTCGCCATCACCTCGCGTAAAGAGGCCGGCATGCCGGTGGCAGAGATGTTTCCCAGCTTGCGCGGCTCGGTGGATCTCAAATTTAGCGATCCGAAAGACGCGGGGCTTGCCGCGTGCGATCTCGTTTTCTTTGCCACACCGAACGGAATCGCCATGACCGAAGCCCAAGCCTTGCTGGGTGCCGGTGCAAAAGTCATTGATTTAGCGGCCGATTTTCGCATCAAAGACATTGCCGTTTGGGAAAAATGGTACGGCATGGCCCATGCCTGCCCCGAGTTGGTGACTGAAGCCGTATATGGCTTGCCGGAAGTCAATCGCGAGGCGATCAAGGGCGCGCGAATTGTTGCCAACCCCGGTTGCTACCCCACCGCGACGCAATTGGGGTTTTTGCCGCTGGTGGAAGCCGGCGTGGTCGACGATCAGCATTTGATCGCCGACACCAAATCCGGTGTCAGCGGCGCCGGGCGCAAGGCGGAAACCCATATTTTGTTTTCGGAAGCATCGGACAATTTCAAAGCCTATGGCGTCGCCGGCCATCGCCATTTGCCGGAAGTGCGGCAAGGGCTGGCGCGCGCCGCCGGCCACGACGTCGGGCTGACGTTTGTGCCGCACCTGGTGCCAATGATTCGCGGCATCCACGCCACGCTGTACGGCCGCCTGACCAAAGAAATCGACCTGCAAGCGCTGTTCGAGCAGCGCTATGCCGACGAACCGTTTGTCGACGTGCTCCCGGCCGGCAGCCAGCCCGACACGCGCTCAGTGCGCGCCAGCAACCTGTGCCGCATCGCGGTGCACCGTCCGCAGGGTGGCGATATAATCGTGGTGCTGTCGGTGATCGACAACTTGGTTAAAGGCGCGGCGGGCCAGGCGGTGCAAAACATGAATTTAATGTTTGGTGTTGCCGAAACCACGGGGCTGACGCACGTGCCGGTATTGCCGTAAGCGCGTCGCCTTGAAAATCCGGCATTCGCGCCAATATTTAGGAGGGGCTAAAGATGAAAAACGCGTTCAGAAATTCGATCGTCAGCGGGCTGATGGGTTTGGCGCTTATCGCTATCGCCCCCCAAGCCTTTTCGCAAACGGCGGTCGTGGGCGACTTGGTTGAAATCGTCACCGGCCTCGGACCGACGTTGGCCGAAATCGTGGTCGGCCCGGATGCTTCCAGTTACGTCGTCATCCAGTTGCCTACGGGAAAACAAATTCCGGTCAATACGCAGAAACTGCGTCTGGTGCAAAAGGCCGGCACGCCCAATGCTTCGATCGCGGTTGGTGCAGCGGTTAGCTGGGTCGACGCGCACGTCGTAGAAAAAGGCAGCGTGGTCAAGGTCAACGGCAACTGGTGCCAAGTCAAGACACCCAGCGCGACCACCATCGGTTGGGTAGAGTGCAAGGATCTGCGCACCGGCAGTCAAAACACGGCGCCGGCGAAGGCGGAAAAACCCGCGCCCGCAGCAAGCTCGGCCGCGGCGAATGCCTCCATAAAATTGCCGGGGAACTGGGAAAACGCCGACGGTACCGTGAAGCTGGAATTTCAGGCGGCCGGCAAGTGCTACATCTCATTCGGCCCGATGACCGGGCCTTGCACCTACAAGCCCAGCGCGCAAGGAGTGAACGTTACCTTTGAAGGCGTTGATCTCGCCCTCTCAGCCAACGATGATGGATCCTTGAGCAGTGTTGGCGACATGCCGATGCGCTTGAAGAAAAAGTGACGCGCTTGCGGGAGGTAAAACCCGAATCATTACGATAGCCGCTTGTCGAACAACTTCAGACAACGGAAACATTGAGGTCGGGTCTGAGAATTGACCCCAAGCCTTCGCCGCTGCATAATGAAGTAGTATTTTAGGAGAATTATATGAACGCAATTGCAGAATTACCCGCGCCGCTGATCTTTACCGACAGCGCCGCAAACAAAGTGAAAGAATTGATCAACGAAGAGGGCAACGAAGAGCTCAAGCTACGCGTGTTCGTGACGGGCGGCGGCTGTTCCGGATTCCAGTATGGTTTCACCTTTGATGAGGAAACCAGCGAGGACGATACCGCCATGCAAAAAAATGGCGTGACGTTGTTAATTGATCCGATGAGTTATCAGTACCTGATCGGCGCGGAAATCGACTACCAGGAAAACCTGGAAGGCTCCCAGTTCGTCATCAAAAACCCAAACGCAACATCCACCTGCGGTTGCGGATCGTCGTTCTCAGCGTAACAAAGTTGGGCAGTTAAAAAGGGGAGCCGATTCTGCTCCCCTTTTTTATTTCCGACCCAGTCGGAGATTATTCGAAGTTAACGGCGCTGGCGGTCTCGCGCATCATATCGAGTTGCACAAACAGTGGCTTGGCGGTGAGTTCAAAAATGGCTTTGAACCCCGCCACAATCGGCATGGCCACCGGCACCAGCCGGCCCTGCGGATCCTGCTGGACACCGGCGATCTTGAATTCGTAATGTACATGGGGGCCGGTAGACCAACCAGTGCTGCCAACATAGCCGATGACCTGGCCTTGTTTGACTTGCGCGCCCCTGCGAATGCCCGGGGCATAGGCGGACATGTGCGCGTATAGCGTACTGAATTGGTTGTAATGCCTGAGTTCAACCACGTTGCCATAGCCGTTTTGCAAGCCGGCGAAATCCACCACACCGTCGCAGGTCGCGAGGATCGGCGTACCCGTCGGCGCCGGGAAATCGACCCCGCGATGGGCGCGCCAGTCGCCTGAAATCGGATGCTGGCGGGCGTTACTGAATCCGGAACTGATACGGGAAAACTCCAGCGGTGAGCGTAAGAACGCACGCGTCAAACTCTTGCCGTCCGGTGTAAAATACTCACCGTCGCCTTTTCCATCGTCGTAAAACACCAGGCGGTGGCTTTCGCCGCGACTGATGAATTCGGCCGCGATAAGGCGGCCCACCCTGATTAAATCCGCGCCATCGTAAAATGCTTCGTAAGCGACAGCGAATTGATCATTCTTCTGCAGGTCGTGGTGGAAATCGATTTCCGTCGCGAACAATTTCGCCAGTTGAGTTGCAATGGCGTCGGGAATATCTGCTGAATCGGTGGCGGCGAACAGCGAACTTTTGATGCGCCCCGACTTGAAAATAGTGCGTTTATCCAGCGGCAAGGTTTCTTCTAACGAGAGGAGTTCGTCGCCGATTGTCACGACCTTGAGCACTGAACCACCGCCAATGCGCATCCGCAGGCCGAGCAGCTTGCCCTCGTCGCTGATGTGAGTTTCCACGACGCGGCCGGGAACCAGTGCTTTATAGATGGATTTCGCCGTGCTATCGGTCTTGAGAAATTCGATCGCGTCGGGATCATCCGCCTGCATACGCGCCATCAGCGCAGAGACCGTATCGCCGCGGCGAACCATCTCTTGGCGTGAATAAACCGCCACGCTCGACGCTTCTTCAACCAAGGTTTCCGGCAATGCCAGCGCCTGCTCAACCACTCGCACCGGCACGTTTTCGGTGCGAGTATTCGGCGCGATGCCAAAGGCGGCAACCATACCAAATAATGGCAATGCGAGCGCTGCGGACACCCAATTCAGCCGGTGTTTTGCTGCGAAAGAAATGATGTTTTGCGCTATCATGCGTGACCTATTTTGCTAGTTTCGATGTTGAACAACGAAATTGATCGGCTACCTTACCATATGGCGATGGATTCACCAAGCGCTTTTTCTGCTAATGATAGTCAAATTCTTTGTTAAATCAATTTTATGGATCGTACATGTCAAGTGATTCCGCATTAGAAGTGCTCAAGCGTGGCATCAGCGAACTGTTGGTGGAGGCCGAACTAGTCGAAAAACTCGCTAG
>JANMJR010000252.1:0-2387 GCA_031371465.1 Pseudomonadota bacterium | reverse complement strand
GAGCTTTTGGCGCATCACTATACGGAGGGTTCGGAATTTGAAAACGCGGTGCGTTACTGGCGCTTGGCGGCCGAGCGCGCCGCTGCTCGCTTCGCCACGGCAGAGGCAATTGCCCATGCCAGAAAGGGTCTGACCACTGTCACCCAAATGCCAACGGGTATCGAGCGAGTCAACCAGGAACTCGCGCTGCACATCAGCCTGATCACAAGTTTGCGCCTGGCGGACCGCTTCGCCGAAGCGTTGGAGCAATTGGACCAGGCCGAGTCTTTGGCCACGCAGAATGAGCGCATTGTGGAGCTGTCGCGCATCCATCACTTGCGCGGCAACATCTACTTCCCTCTGGGCAAGATCGACGAATGCCTTAGTGAACACCAGGCGGCATTGCAGTTCGCAAGACAAGCCAATTCGACCGAGGACGAGGCGCGCGCACTGGGCGGGCTAACGGATGGCTACTACATGCGTGGACGGATGCGTTCGGCATATGAACACGTCGAGCGCTGCATCGAGCTATGCCGGGCGCACGGCTTTGCTGCGATCGAAACCGCGTATCTGCCCATGCGCGCCCACACCCACATGTATGGTCTGCGCTTTGCGGAAGCATTGGAGGACAGCCGATCGGCCGTGGAAATGGCGGCGAAAGCCGGCCAGCCTCGTGCGGCGATCATCGCGCTCAACGCCAGCACTATTATCTTGATCGACCGGCATGACTTCACAATGGCGGAGGAGCATGCGCGAACGGCGCTCGAACTTGCAGAAAGGATTGGTGCGCGAAGGTTCCTGCCGGTGTCGAACAACACTCTTGCGCGCGTACGGTTGCACGCCGGTGATCGCGCCGGCGCCCTTGACCTCCTGGAGACGGGTTTGGCGATATGCCGCGAGACGGGGATAGCCTTCGTTGGACCGTGGATGCTTGGCGCCATTGCGTTCGCCACCGATGACCCTAAGCGCCGCGAAGAAGCGTTAAGGGAAGCGCAGGCCATCTTGGATCGCGGCTGCGTCGGCCACAATTATTTACGCTTCTACCGCGACGCGATCGAGGTTAGCCTCGCTATGAAGGACTGGGATCGGGCCGATCAATACGCAACGGCACTTGACGAATATTTCTGCGATGAACCGGTCCCTTGGGCGAGTTTCATAATTGAGCAGTGCCACGCGGTCGCAGAACTTGCGCGTGGAGGAGGCACTACAGCGTTGCTGGCGCAGATTGAGCGCCTGCGCGAGGAAGCGGCTCGTTTGGGCATGCGGCGCGACTTGGCGTTACTGGAGGCGGCGCTTCAGGGTAGACCTACGTAAGAATTTGTAGCCGCTCCGCTGAAGTACGTCGTTATGTTTCGATAATGCGAGCGCCTTGAATAGCTCGAAGGTTGGGCTGACGAAGAAAGCCCAGCATTGGAACGGTGCGCAAGCGCACCCTACACATTTTTTTGACGTCTTTCCACGGACCGCATAAATATTATGTCCTGGCCATCCATAACCTAAACGCCGCACCCATATTGCCTCCCAGAGAATGTAGCCCGGATGGAATGCAATGAAATCCGGGGATCATCGTCCCGGAATTCGCTTTGCTGTTTCCGGGCTACGATTTCTGTCGTGCCGAGACTTTTTAGAAATCGTAACGAGGTCCTTCGCACCAGACTACTCGTGCGGCTACGGGTTGCCAACGTTAGCGCCTTACGGGTAAGCTACTTCACGCCGAGACCGTCGGCCATGGGGAAGGATCGATGAAATCGTTCGGAAGTTGGCTCGCCGAGATCGAATTGGAGCGTTACGCAGCGGTCTTTTCCGATAACAAGATCAACTTCGACGTCGTTCGCTCGTTGAGTGAAGCGGATCTGCGCGAACTCGGACTTGCGCTCGGCGACCGCAAGCGTCTCCTGCAGGCCGTCGCCAAGCTGGACGGGCAAGGTGATGCGGAGGCACTGCCGGCGCCGACAATCGCGTCACTAGCGCCCTCAGCGGCGCCTGAATCCACCGCCGGCGAACGCCGCCAACTCACGGTGATGTTCTGCGACTTGGTCGGCTCTACGGCGCTGAGCGAGAAGCTCGACCCCGAAGAATTGCGCAGCCTGCTGCACGAGTATCGCACTGTCTGCGGCGAAGTCATCAAGCGTTACGACGGCTTCGTTGCGCGTTATGTGGGCGATGGAATTTTGACTTACTTCGGCTGGCCGAAAGCGCATGAAGAAGATGCCGAGCGAGCGCTGCGCGCGGCGTTGGAGATCGTTCAAGCGGTGAAGGGCGCGTCCTCTACCGAGCCGTTGTCGGTACGCATCGGCATCGCCACCGGCCCGGTCGTCGTCGGTGAACAAGCCGGGGTGGGCGATCAGTCGAAGTTGGCAGTAGGTAGCACGCCCAATCTCGCGGCGCGGTTGCAGGGATTGGCTGCG